>JBQGDU010000033.1:0-9047 GCA_052039245.1 Aeromicrobium sp.
ACCTCGTCACCGAGGCCGCGGACCTCGCGGCCCGCATGAGGCGCCGGCCAGACCTGGAGATCAACCGCAAGACCTCGGTCTCCGACATCGTCACTGCCGCCGACCATGCAGCGGAGGCGCTCGTGGTCGAACGCCTTCGGACGGAGCGTCCCGACGACGGTCTGCTCGGTGAGGAGGGGACGCAGCGCTCGGGGACCACCGGCCGACGCTGGGTCATCGACCCCGTCGACGGCACGTACAACTTCGCGAGCGGCTCGGACTACTGGTGCTCGGCCGTCGCGCTCGTGCAGGGGGAGGGGCACGACGCCGACGTGCTGCTCGGGGCCGTGGCCCACCACGCGTCGGGGACCGTGATGATCGGAGGGCCCGGCCTGCCCACGACGCTCGACGGTGACCCGGTCGGGCCCGTGCACGACGACCCGATCGACGAGGTGAGCCTCGCCACCTACCTGCACCCGACGTTCGTCGACGACGAGTCCGTCGGCCCGGTGTTCGCGCGTCTGGCCCGACGGCCCGCGACGCTGCGCATGCTGGGCAGCGGCTCGATGGATCTGCGGGGAGTGGCCAGTGGCCGCCTCGGGGCCTGGGCCCAGCACTCGACCCCCGAGTGGGACTGGTGGCCGGGGTGTGCGCTCGTGCGAGGAGCTGCCGGCACGACGCAGCGCGTCGAGGTGGCCGGCCGACTCTGGTCGGTGGCCGGCGGTCGCCGGGTCGTCGAGGCCCTCGTCGAGGAGATCACGCGATGAGTGGCCTGCGATCGATCGCCGTCTTCTGCGGTTCCACCGCCGGGTCGGACCCGGCCTTCGCCGAGGCGGCCGGGCAGACCGGACGGGCGCTCGCCGAACGAGGGATCGAGCTGGTGTACGGGGGCGGAGGCACCGGCCTCATGGGCGCGGTGGCCGATGGCGCGCTGTCCGCGGGGGGTCAGGTCACGGGGGTGATCCCCCGGGCGCTCGTGGATCGTGAGCTCGCGCACCCGGGGGTGAGCGAGCTCGTCGTCGTCGACTCCATGCACGAGCGGAAGGCCCAGATGGCCGAGCGGGCCGAGGCGTTCCTCGCGCTGCCCGGTGGTGCCGGCACCTTGGAGGAGGTCACCGAGCAGTGGACGTGGGCGCAGCTGACCATCCACGACAAGCCGTGCGGACTGCTCGACGTCGCCGGGTTCTGGCAGCCCTTCACCGCCATGCTGGAGCGGATGACTGCCGAGGGGTTCGTCCGCGAGAGCCAGAGCGGGATCGTGACCATCGACGACGACCTCGCGGCCCTGCTCGACCGGCTCGCGCAGCCGCCGACGTGGACCGACAAGTGGGGCAACCCCCGAGTCGTGCCGTGAGGTACGTCGACGTCGTGGCCGCCCTCCTGGTCGACGAGATCGGCCGCGCCCTCATGGTGCGCAAGGCGGGCACGCAGGCGTTCATGCAGCCCGGCGGGAAGCTGGATCCCGGCGAGGAGCCGCTCGACGGACTGCGTCGTGAGCTGCGCGAGGAGCTCGGCCTGGTCATGGGCGCCGATCGCTTCGCGCCGCTCGGTCGATTCGAGGAGGACGCCGCGAACGAACCCGGGCACCGGGTGAGGGCAGAGGTCTGGCGGGTGCTGCTGACGCCGGAGGATGAGCACCGCCCCGCAGCGGAGATCGTCGAGGCGCGGTGGATCGATCCTGCGGCGCCGGGCGACGTCGTGCTCGCTCCGTTGAGCAAGCACGCGCTCCTGCCGTTGCTCACGGGAGGCTGAGGCCAGAGGGAGGCGTCAGCGACCGCGGAACCGGTCCAGCTCGCGGCGCTCGCGCTTGGTGGGCCGTCCCGACCCTCGCTCGCGTCGTGGCATCGCGAGACGCTCCTCCCGGGGCGGACGGGCAGGCGAGTGGTCGGTGAAGCACTCGGCGGCCACGGAGGCGCCGACCCGCTTGGACAGCAACCGGGTCACCACGACGACACGGGGACCGCCCGGGGTGGTGGCCTCGACTCGATCACCCTCGCGGACAGGTGCGGAGGGCTTGGCCCGCTTGCCGTTCACGTGCACCTGACCGCCCTTGCAGGCCGTCGTCGCCGCCGAACGGGTCGGGAACAGCCGGACGGCCCACACCCACGCATCGGTGCGAACGCTCGTCGGGTCCATGGTCCGAGGCTAGGGCAAGCACCGGGTCGCCACGCAGGGTCGACCGGGACGGTCTCATGGGGGAGCCGACCACGAGATGGCACAGTGGAGCCCATGAACGGGAGCGACGGCGTCGAGGACGTCCCCATCGCCGGCGACATGATCCGGCTCGGTCAGCTGCTCAAGTTCGCCAACGTGGCTGAGTCCGGGGCAGATGCTGCGGCGATCATCGCCGCGGGCGACGTGTCGGTCGGGGGAGAGGTCGAGACCCGACGTGGTCGCCAGCTGCATCGCGGGGACGTGGTGGAGATCGCGACCCCGGCGGGCCGCACGACCCTCACGGTCTCCTGACCGCCGCACGTCCGGGCTCGGGCGCGTCACGACCGGGGCGAGGCTCGGGACCGGCCGACATCGTGCCCGACCGGGAGCGTCCGGGCGGATTCTGCGTCCGAGTCGGGGGAGCGGACCAGTCCTACGTCGACCTGGACGACCCGACCTACCTGGACTTCCCCTACGTGCGTCGCATCGCCGACGTGATCGACTCCGTCCGGACCACTGGGCGGATGCGGGTGGTCCACGTCGGCGGAGCCGGATTGACGTTGCCGCGCTACGTCGCCGTCACCCGACCCGGGACGGCACAGGTGGTGCTGGAGCCCGACGAGGCGCTCACCACACAGGTGAGAGAGGCGCTCCCGCTGCCACCCCGCAGCGGCATCAAGGTGCGCGCCGTCGACGGACGGGGCGGGATCGCCGCCATGGCGGACGACCATGCCGATGTCGTGGTGGTCGATGCGTTCGTCGGTGCTCAGGTGCCCGGTGAGCTCGTCACGACCGCCTTCCTCGCCGACCTCGACCGTGTCGTGCGGCCGTCGGGGCTGGTGGCGCTGAACGTGCCGGACGGTGCACCGTTCGGGTGGTCGAGCCGGGTGGTGGCGGGCTTGCGGTCCACCTTCTCGACCGTCGTGGTCGGGGTCGAGTCGGCCACCCTCAAGGGCCGACGACGGGGGAACATCCTGCTGGTGGCGGGCGACGCCGACCTGCGATGGCAGGACTGGGAGCGCGTCGCTGCTCGCCAGGCGTTCCCGTACCGGGTGCTCGGGCCAGCGGACGTGGCCTCGAGGTTCGCGGCCGCCGCACCGTTCACCGACGACGACACGGAGTCCTCTCCGCCACCCCCGGACGGGGCCACCCACTTCGGCTGATCGGTTGCCGACCACCGGCACTCAGTCGCTGCGCCGGTCCTGCTCGTGCGCCCTCGACCCCAGCAGCACGCCGAAGCCGATGACGGCCGTGAGGGACGCGACGCCACCGAGTCCCAGCCCGAGGACGCCGATCAGCACGCGGGTCGGGTCGCCGAGGACGACCGGTCCGGACGGGCCCAGCTCCAGCGTCGGGAGGTTCGCGAACGCCGTGATGCAGCCCAGGACCTGCACGGCCAGACCACCGCACAGCAGCACCCAGAGGCGCAGTCGGGCGTGCTCCCACGGTCTGTCGATCCAGCTCATCGTGCTCGACCTCTCTCGCTGTGCCGCCAGTGGACCAGCGTGTGGTACCTCGGTCAAGCGTGGTGCGGCGACTGGAGGGGACGTCAGACGTCCAGCCGAGACCGCCAGCCCTGCGCGTCGTCCATGGAGAGCGCGACCGCATCGCCGAGGCCCGAGGTCTCCCAGGTCACCACGACGAGGTCGCGCGTCGCGGTGCTGCCCATGAACTGGCGGGTCAGCTGGACGGAGGTGATGTCTTCACGCGGAACGACGATCTCGCGGTCCGGCACGAGCTGGACGAACATCAGCCGGCTCTCGGACATCGCCACCGTGCCGACGCCGCGGGTCTGGGTCTTGGCGTCCGAGGCGAGCCCGAACAGGGCCGCCGGGGCGGTGTGGGTGGGATCGATGACGGCCAGGCGCTCCCGGTGGCGCGCTCGCATGCGCCGCAGGCGGATGACCCCGACGAGCAGCACGATGACGACACCGACGCCCAGGCCGGCCAGGACGATGCCGATGATCTCCAGCACGGGAACTCCCCTTCTGAGCGCGTCAGGCGCGCAGAGCCACGGCCAGTGCGTCGACCGCGTGGTCGATCTCCTCGCGGGAGATGACCAGCGGCGGCGCCATGCGCAACGTGCGGTGGTGGGTCTCCTTGCACAGAACGCCCTGGTCGCGAAGCGCCATCGAGACCTCGCGGCCGGTCTTGGCGGCCGGATCGATGTCGACGCCGGCCCACAGACCGCGTCCGCGCACCTGCGCCACTCCGTGGCCGACCAGCTCGCCGAGCCGAGCGTGCAGGTGGGCGCCGAGCTCGGTGGAGCGCTGCTGGAACTCCCCACTGTGCAGCAGCTCGACCACCGCACGCCCCACGGCGCAGGCCACCGGGTAGCCCCCGAACGTCGACCCGTGCGAGCCGGGCTTCAGGACACCGAGCACGTCGGCACGGCCCACCACCGCCGAGACGGGGATGATCCCCCCTCCGAGGGCCTTGCCCAGGGTGTAGAGGTCGGCGCGGACTCCCTCGTGGTCGAGGGCGAAGAGCTCACCGGTGCGCGCGAGACCCGCCTGGATCTCGTCGCTGATCATGAGGACGTCGTTCTCGTCGCACGCGGCGCGGACGTCGGCCCAGAAGCCCTCCGGCGGTACGACGACGCCGGCCTCGCCCTGGATGGGCTCCATCAGGACGGCCGCCGTGTTGGGACCGATGGCGTCCCGGACGGCTTGGGCGTCGCCGTAGGGGACGGTGACGAATCCGGGGGTGAACGGGCCGTAGTTGTCGTGGGCGACGGGGTCGTCGGAGAAGGAGACGATGGTGGTGGTGCGGCCGTGGAAGTTGCCCGAGGCGACGATGATCTCGGCCGCGTCGAACTCCACCCCCTTGACCTCGTACGCCCACTTCCGGGCGACCTTGATGGCCGACTCGACGGCCTCCGCCCCGGTGTTCATGGTCAGCACCGTCTCGGTACCCGTGAGCTCGGCGAGCTCACGACAGAACGCGCCGTACTGGTCGTTGTGGAAGGCGCGGGAGGTCAGCGTCAGGCGGTCGAGCTGCGCATGGGCGGCGGCGACCAGGGCCGGGTGACTGTGACCGAAGTTCAGCGCGGAGTAGCCGGACAGGAAGTCCAGGAAGCGATTGCCGTCGACGTCGGTGACCCAGGCGCCCTCGGCCTCGGCGATGACGACGGGCAGTGGGTGGTAGTTGTGCGCCCCCCACTCCTCGTCGAGCTTGATGATGGAGGACGTGAGTCCGGTATCGGCCATGCGACCACGGTAACGGCCGCCCCAGCGCGCCGGCACCCGGTTCACGGGTCCTATGCTGCCGAGCATGGGAGGGACCCGGATGCCGCGAGCCCTGGCGGCGAGCGTCGTGGTCGCGTTGTGCGGTGGTGGTGCGCACGTGCTGGCCGGTGGCCAGCTCGCGTCGTGGATGCTGCCGGCGCTCGTCGCCGCCGCGTTCCCCGTCGCCCACCTGGCCGCGCGGGGACGTCTCGGCACCGGTCAGCTGCTCGGCCTGCTCCTCCTCGGCCAGGCGGTCGTGCACGGCGTCGCGGGGCACGGCAGTGAGGACGGCGCGGCGATGCTGGCGGCCCACGGGCTCGCCACGGCGCTCAGCCTCCTGCTGGTCCGCCGCGGCGAGGACGCCTGGTGGCGGATCGCGGACGCGCTCGTCACGTTCACCAGCCGGGTGCTGCTGACAGCGTGCGGCACGGTGCCACCGAGGACGATCCGCGTGGGTGACGTGGCCTGGTTCCCGGTCCTGCGGACCCTGGTGACGGGTCTGGGTGAGCGGGCGCCTCCCGCTCCTGCGGTCTGAGCCGTCCCCACGTCCCACCTCTGCAAGGAGACCCATGTCACGCACGCTCGCGCGCACCTGCGCGCTCCTCACCACCACCGCCGCCGTCCTCCTGGTCGCCTCGCCCGCGGTGGCCCACGTCTCGGTCTCGTCCCCGGACGCCGCCCAGGAGGGCTACGGCAAGGTCGTCTTCCGTGTCCCGAACGAGTCGGAGTCCGCGAGCACCGACCGGCTGACCGTCACGCTCCCGGCCGACACGCCGTTCGCCCACCTAAGTGCCGGTGTGAAGCCGGGGTGGGACGTCGAGATCACCGAGGGCGAGCTGCCCGAACCGGTCGAGACCGGTGGCGTGACGCTGACCGAGGCGCCGCTCGAGGTCACGTGGACGGCGACGGGTGACGGCATCGCGCCGGGGGAGTTCGATGAGTTCTCGCTCTCGGGCGGACCGTTCCCCGCCGCCGAGGAGATCAGCTTCGAGGCGGAGCAGGCCTACGACGACGGCGAGGTGGCGGACTGGTCCGAGCCCACCACGGGCGGGGAGGAGCCCGAGAAGCCGGCTCCCGTCCTGGCCCTCGCTCAGGCCGAGGAGGACGGCGGGAGCCATCACGGTGGTGCTGCCGAGGCCGCCGAGGAGTCCGGACAGGACTCCTCCGACCCGCTCGCGCGGGGCATCGGCGTCGCGGCCGTCGTGCTCGCCGCCGGGGCGCTGGTTGCGACCCTGCGACAGAATCGACGCCGTGCGTAAGACTCTCTCCTGCCTGTTCGGCCTGCTGGTCGTCGGGACCGCCCTGGTCGGCGGTTCCGGGCCCGCGGTGGCGCACGCCGCTCTCGTCGGCACCGACCCGGAGGACGGGGCGGAGCTGGCGACGCTGCCGAGCGAGGTGTCGTTCGAGTTCAACGAGCCGGTCCGCGCCGACGCTCAGGTGGCCGTCACGGCTCCGGACGGCAGCAGCGTGCCGGTCGAGGAGATCACCGCGGTCGATGGCACCCTCACGGCGGCCGTCGCGGAGTCCGGGGTGCGGGGTGAGTTCGTCATCGCCTATCGGGTCATCTCGGCGGACGGTCACCCGGTCTCGGGTCAGATCACGGTCACCACCACCGACGGTGAGCCGCCCAGCGGCGCGACGGAGCAGGAGACCGCCGAGAGCGTCGATGAGGGAAGCTTCGTCCACCGGCACCGTGAGCACATCCTCTGGGGGGTGCTCGTCGGCGTGGTCGCGATCGGGCTCATCGTCGCGCCCCTGCTGAGAGGTCGTCGACGATGAGCCCGGTCTGGCGCACCGGTCTCGGTGCGTTCCTGCTCGCCACCGCGGCGCTGGTCGTGGCCTTCTCGGTGGGTGGCGGAGCGCCCCAGGCCGCGCCCCAGGGCATCGCCGACGCCGGTCCGGTCGTCGGCTGGGGACTGCCGATCGTGACGATCGCCTCGCAGGCCGCCCAGGTGCTGCTCGTCGGTCTGCTGATCGCGGCGGTGGCACTCCTGCCCTCCTCGGCCGACGACGCCCAAGGTCTGTCCGTCGACGCGCTGCGGGCCGCCGCCCGCCTCGCCTGGGCCTGGTCGGTGCTCAGCCTGGTCCTGTTCTGGTTCACGGTGGCCGACACCTTCGCGCGGCCGCTCAGCACCTTCACGGTGCCGCTCATCACCGAGCTGCTGGGCACCTCCACCGGACTGGTGCTCATCATGCAGGCCCTCGTGGCCGCCACGGTCGCCGTCGTGCTGCGCTGGACGCTGTCGCTGCGGGTCGCGGCAGCGCTCCTCGGGGTCGTTCTCGCGTCCTTCGTCCCGGTCGCGTTCACCGGGCACTCGGCGCAGTCCGGCTCCCACGACCTGGCCGCCGTCGGCCTGTTCCTGCACCTGCTGGGCGTCACGGCCTGGGTGGGGGGCCTGGCCGCGCTGGCGTGGGTCGCGTGGCGCGGCTCGAAGCGCTTCGCTCCCGCACTGACCCGCTTCTCGACGCTGGCCCTGTGGGCGTTCGTCGTCATCGGCGTCTCCGGTGTGGTGAACGCCGGCGTGCGGCTGGGCGAGCCGCAGGCGCTCCTGGAGACCGGCTACGGCCATCTCGTGATCGCCAAGGTGGTCGCCCTCGTCGTGCTCGGCGGCTTCGGCGTCGTCCAGCGGCGACGGCTGGGCGCCCGGGACGCTGGGTTCCTGCCCGTGGCGCTGCTGGAGCTGTCGGTGATGGCGGCAACCCTCGGACTCTCGGTGGCCCTGTCGCGCACGCCGACACCGGTCGGCGAGATCCTGGTGACTCCCTCCCAGCAGCTGCTGGGAGGGCCGATGCCACCGGCGCCGACCGTCGGCGCGTTCGTGACGGGCTTCACCGCCAACGGGCTCGGGCTCGCCGTCGTCGCCCTGGGTGTCGCGCTCTACCTGACCGGCCTGCGCTCATTGCGTCGGCGGGGGACACCCTGGCCGGTGGGGCGCACCGTCTCCTGGACGATCGGCATGATGCTGGTGGCGTGGTCGACCTTCGGCGGGCTGGGGGTCTACTCCCACGTGCTGTTCAGCGCGCACATGGTCTCGCACATGACGCTCTCCATGGTGGCGCCGATCTTCCTGGTGCTGGGCGCTCCGGTCACGCTCGCCCTGCGGACGCTGCCGGGGCCGCGCCAGCCCGGCGACGTCTCGCCTCGAACACTGCTGACGTCGTTCCTGCACTCGCGCTTCCTGCGGGTCCTCACGCATCCGGTGGTGCCGCCGGCCCTGTTCATCGGCAGCCTCTACGCGCTCTACTTCACTCCGTTGTTCGGCTACCTGATGTCCGAGCACTGGGGGCACGCGGCGATGGAGGCGCACTTCCTGCTCGTGGGCTGCCTGTTCTACTACACGCTGATCGGTGTCGACCCGGCCCCGCGGCGCCTCCCGGCGATCGTGCGCTTCGGCCTGCTGCTGATCACGCTGCCGTTCCATGCGTTCTTCTCGATCGCGATCATGTCCGCCGACGAGGTGCTCGCGCCGGGCTACTGGGAGGTGCTGCAGCGGCCGTACCTCACCGACCTGCTGCGCGACCAGTACGTGGGCGGCAGCATCTCCTGGGCGCTGGGCGAGGTGCCGTTGGTCATCGTCATGCTGGCGCTGCTCGTGCAGTGGTTCCGCAGCGACCAGAGGGAGGCCAATCGGCTGGACCGCCAGGCCGACCGCGACGACGACGCCGCGCTCGAGGCGTACAACGCCC
>JBQGDU010000034.1:0-15667 GCA_052039245.1 Aeromicrobium sp.
GCCGGGCGCCCCCCCCCCGCGGCGGGGGGCGGGCGGGGGCCCCCCCCCCGTCTGGGGGTCCAGCGCTCGAGCTACCATGCGTGCCTTCGTCGAATCATCGCCCCGGGGCCGCGGATCCCTGAGAGGTGCGGTTGTCCCGAGCGCGATTGCCCTTTGGGACGGGAGATCGCCGCGTGGGTACTGAGCTGCTGGGCCGACTGTGAAGTTGTGTGACTCCGTTGTACGCGGTCCAGGCCGGGCGACGGAAGGTCTACGCCGTCGTAATGTTGTGTGACCCAGTTCACAAGGTCGGCGTTCGTCCTGCCTGTGCCGCCGCGACGAGTGGACGACGGATCACGCCAGGCCGAGTCGGGGGCCGGTCCCCGTCCGTCGGCGACGTCGCATGGCAACGGTCACCACGACCCCGCCCGCGACCGCCCCGAGCGCGGCGGCGGCCAGGCCCGTGCGAGCGCCGAGACCGAGGCGGCGGCGCAGACCGACGGGCCGTTCGAAGCGCAGCACGGGCCAGTCCCGTTCCTCGGCGATCTCGGCGAGGGTGCGATCGGGGTTGACGCAGAAGGGGTGACCGACGGTCTCCAGCATCGGGACGTCGGTCTCGGAGTCGGAGTACGCATAGCTGGCCTCGAGGTCGATGCCGCGCTCGGCGGCGATCGTGCGCATCGCCGTCGCCTTGTGCGGCCCGTACGCGTAGAACTCGACCTCGCCGGTGTAACGGCCGTCCTCCTCCACCAAGGTGGTGGCGATGACGTCGTCGATGCCGAGCAGCTCGCCGATGGGCTCCACGACCTCCGAGCCGGACGCGGAGATGATGATGACGTCGTGCCCGGCCTCGCGGTGGTACTCGATGAGGTCGACGGCCTCGGCGTAGACGATCGGGTCGACGATCTCGTGCAACGTCTCGCGTACGGCGTGACGCACGGCCTCCACCTCCCAGCCGGCGATCATCGCCGTCAGCTGGGTCCGCATCTGCTCGAGCCGGTCGTGGTCGGCACCCCGCACGCCGAAGACGAGATTGGCGTAGGCGCTGCGCAGCACGGCGCGGCGGTTGAGCAGGCCGCCGGCGTAGAACGCCTTGCTGAACGCCAACGTGCTCGACCGCGCGATGATCGTCTTGTCGAGGTCGAAGAAGGCCGCGGTGCGGGTCCCCGGGGTCGGGTCGGCTGGCACGTTCCCAGCATAGGCGTGATCGGCGACGCGCCGGACGACCCCGTCCCGGTCGTCCACAGCCACTCGGCGGAACCGGCGCTGTCCACAGGCGGTCTCGCGACGTCTGGGCCCGAGGCCGGTGGCGCGCGAGGGTCGTGCCATGGATGCCGTACCCGTCGTCGCGACGGCCGACGCCGACCTCTTGGAGGACGGGCTGCGCTGGTGTGCCGCCCTGGGCGCCACCCCGGAGGTGGTGGCCGATGTCGAGGGCGTTCTCCGCACGTGGCGAGCCGCCTCGGTCGTGCTCGTCGGCGCCGACCTCGCCGGAGGGCTGGGGGAGATCGGGTTGGCGCGGCGTGACCACGTCCTCGTCGTGGAGGACGCCCGCGCCCCCGAGCCGCGAGCGTGGCAGTGGGCCGTGGCGCTCGGTGCCGTGGACGTCGTGTCGGCCGCGGAGGAGGCCCGGGCGCTGGAGATGCTGGCGCGGGCGCTCGACGGAAGGTCCGAGGGCTGCCTCGTGACGCTCGTCGGTGCGGCCGGTGGGATCGGGACGTCCACGGTGGCCGCCGCGCTCGGGCAGCGTGCCTGTTCCCGGGGCCTCGGCTCGATGCTGCTCGACCTCGACGCTCTCGGGGGAGGTCTCGACCTCGTCCTCGGGGCCGAACGGGCCGACGGCGTTCGGTGGCAGGGCCTGGGTGGTGCCGACGGCACGCTCTCGGCCGGATCGCTCGCCGAGGTGCTGCCACAGGTGGACGGGCTGGCGACCCTCACCTGGTCGCGTGAGGAGCCGGCACGGGAGCCGACGTCGTTGGGCCCCGTGCTGACGGCGGCCACTCGAGGTTTCGACCTCGTCGTCGCCGACGCACCGCGCCACGGTGGTCCGGCCCTGGCGGAGACGGTCGGGCGGTCGGTGTGCACCGTCGTGCTCGTGCCGGAGGAGGCGCGCGGCATCGGTGCCGCCCGGGGCCTGGTCGATCGGCTCGCCGGACTCACCGACTCCCTCGCGGTGCTGAGCGTGAGCCGTCCCGGCGGACCCGGGCCGGAGCTGGTGCGCCGTGTCGTGGACCGCCCGGTGCTCGGGCGGGTACGCCGCGATCGACGCCTGAGGACGTCCATCGAGCAGGGCCACGGACCGCGCCGGTCACGGTCCCTCACCCGGGTCTGCGACGCCGTCCTGGACCTGCTCGGGCTGGACCCGGGGGACGCGTGAAGCCGACGGAACCCGCGCCCGAGCTGCTCGACCGGGTCCGCCGCCGCCTCGCCGCCGACGTCCGCGAACCCACGCCGCAGAGCGTCGCCGAGGCGCTGCGTGCCGAGGCCGGGCTGCACGGCAGCGCCACGGTCCTGGCCATCGTCGACGCACTGCGCGGCGAGATCCGCGGCGCCGGCGCGCTCGAGCCGCTGCTCACCGCCGAGGGAGTCACCGACGTGCTCGTCAACGGCCCCGACGCCGTGCACGTCGACCGGGGTCAGGGTCTGGAGCGGGTCGAGGTCCGGCTCGGGGACGAAGCCGCCGTACGGCGACTGGCCCAACGCCTGGCGGCCCGCGCCGGAAGGCGCCTCGACGACGCCTCGCCCTGGGTGGACGCGCGCCTGCCCGACGGGACTCGCCTGCACGCCGTGCTGTCCCCACTCGCTCGGCCCGGCACGCTCGTCTCGTTGCGCGTGCCCGCGCGTCGTTCCTTCGACCTCGCGTCCCTCGTGGCGTCCGGGACCCTCGTCGACGGTGCCGTCGACCTCGTGGCCTCGTTGCTGGACGCCCGTGCGGCGTTCGTCATCACCGGAGGAACGGGTTCGGGCAAGACCACCCTGTTGGCGGCGATGCTGGCGGCGGTCGACCCGAGTGAGCGCATCGTCGTCGTCGAGGACGCCACCGAGCTGCGACCGGACCACCCGCACGTGGTCGGCTTGGAGGCGCGGCCCGCCAACATCGAGGGCACGGGCCTCGTCACCGTGCGCGACCTCGTCCGCCAGGCTCTGCGGATGCGTCCCGACCGATTGGTCGTCGGAGAGGTCCGTGGGCCGGAGGTGGTCGACCTGATGGCGGCCCTCAACACCGGTCACGAGGGCGGGTGCGGCACGTTGCACGCCAACTCCGCGGCAGACGTCCCGGCTCGTTTCGAGGCGCTCGGCGTGGCGGCCGGTCTCACCCGCGAGGCGGTGCACAGCCAGCTCGGGTCGAGCGTCGACGTCGTCCTCCACCTCGGACGGGACCGGCGTGGTCACCGGATCCTGCGCGAGGTCGGGGTGCTGGAGTCCGCCGAGGCCGGTCTGGTGCGAGTCGTGCCCGGCGTCGTCTACGAGGACGGTCGCTCGCGCCGCGGTCCCGGTGCGCAACAGTTGGACGCCGTGCTGGCGCGATCCTCGTGAACGTCTGGGGAGCTCTCGCCGGCACCGCGACCGTCGCGGCCGTCCTGCTGGCCCGCCCACCGGCGTCCTGGCTCGTCCGGGATCGTCTCGGACTCGCTGTCCGGGACGTCCGGTGGCGGTTGCGGAGCCGAAGCGTGCTGCCCGTGCTGGCGGTCGTGGCGGTCGTGGCGGTCGTGGCGGTCGTCCTGATGGTCGACGCGATCCCGCTCGCCGTCGTCGGGGCTACCGGCATCGGGCTGGGATGGTTCGTGCTGCACCAGGTGCGGGCTCAGCGTGGACGAGCGGCGCGGCAGCGGACGCGGGAGGAGGCCTGTGCCGCTCTCGACCTCCTCGCCGCCGAGCTGCGCGGCGGCATCCTGCCGGGACGCGCGCTGGCGGCCGCGGCATCGACGGCGGACACGCTGCGCGAGGTGGCCGACGTCGCGGACGCCGGCGGCGACCTGCCCGCCGCCCTGCGCAGGGCGGGAGCCCGCGACGGCGCGAGTGCGTGGATCGAGCTCGCTTCCGGCTGGGCGGTGGCAGAGCGGGCAGGAGCGCCGCTCGCCGACGTCGTGGAGCGCATCGCCGACACCGTTCGAGACGAGCTCGAGCTGGTCCGGGAGGTGGCGTCGGAGGCAGCGCCCGCGAGGGCCACCGGCCGGCTCATGGCGATCCTGCCGGTCCTGGGGCTCGGCCTGGGGGCGGGATTGGGTGCCGACCCCATCACTCTCCTCACCGGCACCGTGCCCGGATCCCTGTGTCTCTCGGCCGCCGCGGCCCTCGCCTGCCTCGGGACGTGGTGGGTCGACCGTGTGGTCGCGTCCGCGGAGGTCGAGCCGTGAGTGCTGTGCTCGTCGGGCTGGCGGTGTGGCTCCTGCTGGCCGGCGCCGGCACCACGCGGGCTCGTGACCTGCACGAGCCGCGGGGCCGGCGACGGGCCGACCCGCGAGGCTTCGTGACCGTCCTCGTCCCCGTGGCGTGCGTCCTGGTGCTGGGTGTCGTCATGGGTGCGGTCGTGGCGGTGGCGTTGACGCCCGTCGTGAGGTCCACGGTGGCGGGCATGGAGACGGCAGCGCAGCGGCGGCGGGACGAGGCTCTCCTGCGGCAGCTGCCGTGCGCGCTCGACCTCGTCGTCGCCGCACTCGATGCCGGTCGGCCTCCCGTCGGGGCCCTCGCCCTCGTGAGCGAGGTGGTGCAGGACCCTCTGGCGGGCGAGCTGCGGATCGTCGCGGCTCGACTCGAGGCCGGGGGAGAGCCTCGGGCCGTGTGGGCGCTCCTTGCCGAGCACTCGGTCCTCGGTCCGGTGGGACGCGCCTTCGCGAGAGCGGAGACGTCGGGGATGCCCGTCGCCCGTGTGGTGGCGTCGGTCGCCGCCGAGATGCGCCGCGGGCGCAGCGCCGTGGCCCGCGAACGGGGTAGGCGGGTGGGTGTGCGGACCGCCGCGCCGCTGACCGTCTGCTTCCTGCCGGCGTTCTTCCTCGTGGGCGTCGTGCCCACCATCGTCGGCGTGGTGAGCTCGGCCGGCGTCCTGCCCTGACCCCTGAGTGGCTCAGCGGAACGTGGGCGCGTCCCACGGTGTCCACAGGAGGCGCCCGCGGTCGGCTTCGTCCACAGCGGCGAGCTCGCTCCGACGATCGGACGTCCTCCGACGTGATGTTCCGGTGTCAGTTTCCCTTCGAGAGGACACACCATGCGCAACATCATCCGTTCCCGCCGCGAGCGCGGCATGACCACCTCCGAGTACGCCGTCGGCACCGTCGGGGCCTGCACGATCGGTGGCGTGCTCGTGAAGATCGGCCAGTCCGACTGGTTCGGCGAGATGGTCAAGGGACTCATCGACAAGATCCCGTCGGTGCTGCCCTTCTGAGGACTCGGGGCCGGCGCCTCGGTGCCGGCCCCTCTCCCTGAGGAGGGACATGGACACCAACATGAGTGGAACCCGGTCACGGGCCCGCCGCGAGTCCGGGATGACCACCTCCGAGTACGCCGTCGGGACGGTGGGGGCCTGCGGACTGGCCGCGGTGCTCGTCCATCTCGGCGGTGACGACTGGTTCGTCGGTCTCGTCAAGGACCTGCTCGCCAGGGCGCTCGACCCACGCAGCCTGATCGAGGTGCTGGGTCTTCCCCCGGGCGGGATCAGGTTCCGATGAGGCGCGAGCGAGGCATGGTGACGGCTGAGCTCGCCACCGTCGCGCCGTTCGGCATGGCCCTGGCGCTGCTGCTGCTGTGGATCGTCACCCTCGGTGTCACGCAGGTGCGGCTCGTCGATGCCTCCAGGGAGGCGGCTCGGCTGGTCGCCCGCGGCGAGCCCGTCGAGTCCGCCGAGGAGGTGGCCCGCCGGCTCTCGCCCGCCGGAGCCGAGGTGCGGGTGAGCACCGACGACGGCGTGGTCGAGGTGACGGTCGAGACGACGTCCACCCTGCCGCTCCCGGTGCTGGAGAACGTCGGTGGGAAGCGGCTGTCCGCGACGGCCGTGGCCGCCCAGGAGGACCCGTGACCCGGCCGGCACCTCCGCGCGAACTAGGAGTCGTCTCCGTCCACGGTGTCTGGGTCGTCGTCGCCCTCACCGCTGCCGCTCTCCTCGCCGTGCAGGTGGCGGGCCTGGTGCAGCTGCGGCACCGTGCGGTGGCCGCAGCCGACCTGGCAGCCCTCGCGGCGAGCAGGGCCAGCGTCGAGGGGCAGGACGGGTGTGCCGCCGCCGAGCAGATCGCTCGACGCAACCAGGCGCGGCTCGAGGCGTGCCGCATGGACCTCGACGTCGCCACCGTGACGACGCGGCTGGAGTCGACGCCGTGGTGGGGTGGTCGCTGGGTCACGGCGCAGGACGCCCGAGCCGCCCCGGTGCACTACGTGGGGCCGGACGACTCCTGAACCGGGCCTGCGGCGGCGTCGACCTCGTCCGGCGGCGCATCGCGGAGGAGGGCGTCGAGCAGGAGCACCGCGCCGGCCTTGTCGAGCGGCTCGTTGCCGTTGCCGCACTTGGGTGAGTACACGCACGACGGACACCCCGCGGCGCACTCACACGCGACGATGGCGTCGCGAGTCACCCGCAGCCAGCGCGCCGCGACGTCGAAGCCCCGTTCGCAGAAGCCAGCCCCGCCCGGGTAGCCGTCGTAGACGAACACGGTGAGCGTCCCGGTGTCCGGATGCAGGGCCGTGGAGACCCCGCCGATGTCCCAGCGGTCGCACGTCGCCAGCAACGGGAGCAGCCCGATGGCCGCGTGCTCCGCCGCGTGCGCGGCGCCGCCGAGGTCGGGTCCGCCCGCATCCGGCCCCAGCGCCTCCTGCACGGCGGTCGCGGTGAGTGTCCACCAGACCGCGCTCGTGCGCAGGGTCCGCTCGGGCAGGTCGAGCGGCTCCTCCCCGAGCACGCGTCCGTCGCGGGTGCGACGCGAGAAGGAGACCACCTGGCTCGTGACGTCCACCGTCCCGGTGGTGATGGTGGCATCGCCCCAGTGGTGGGCGCGGACGGCCTCGACGATCTCGATCTCCGTCGTCGATCGGGCACTCGTGGTGTGCTCGGGGTCCTCCAGGTGGACGACGGCCACGCCGTCCTCCACGTCGTACTCGTCCACCACGTGGACCTCGCCCTGGTGCACGTAGACGGCGCCGGCGTGCACGGCCGAGTCGGCCGTCCCGGCGTCGACGGTCCCCACGAGCCGTCCGGTGGGGCCGTCGACGATCTGCACCGGCCGACCGCCGGCGCCGCGCAGGTCGGCGAGATCGCTCGCGCGTTCGCGTCGCGTCCAGAACCATCCGGCGGCGCGACGCCGCAACCACCCCGCTTCCTCGAGCGCGTGCACGCCCTCCTGGGTCCGCGGCCCGAACCGCTCGAAGTCCGCCTCCGTCAGCGGGAGCTCCTGCGCCGCGGCCGCGAGGTGGGGCCCGAGCACGTACGGGTTGTCGGGGTCGAACACTGTCGCCTCGACCGGCGCGCCCAGCAGCGCCTCGGGATGGTGGACGAGATAGGTGTCGAGCGGGTCGTCGCGAGCGATCAGCACGCCGAGCGCGGCCCTGCCGCCTGATGAGGCGCTGCGCCCGGCGCGGCCGAGCTGCTGGTGCAGCGCTGCTCGAGTGCCCGGGAACCCGACCGAGAGCACGGCGTCGAGCCCGGCGATGTCGATCCCGAGCTCGAGCGCGTTCGTGGTGGCGAGCCCCAGCAGGTCACCCGAGCGCAGCCGCTCCTCCAGCTCGCGACGCTCCTCGGGGAGGTAGCCGCCGCGGTAGGTGGCGACGCGCGGCAGCAGCTCGGGATGCACCTCGCCGAGCAGGCTCTGCGCGGAACGGGCCACCTGCTCCGCCCCGGCGCGGGAGCGGACGAACACGAGCGTCCGGGTCCCCCCGACCACGAGGTCGGTGAGCACCTGTGCTGCCTCGGTGGTGGCGGAGCGGCGCACGGGCGGCAGAGGACCACCCGTGCTCGGTGCGGGGCCGGGAGCCGCCGAAGGTTCCGTTCCTGCGCTGCCGCCGAGCGGTGGTTCCCACAGGGCGAGCGTCCGGGCCGGGCGGGGGGATCCGTCGTCGGTGACGGCCACCACGTCGCGGCCGGTGAGCCTGCGCGCGAACTCCGCCGGCTGCGCCACCGTCGCGGACGACAGGACCACCCGCGGGTCGCTGCCGTGGTGCTCGCACAGTCGCAGGAGTCGACGCAGGACGTGGGCGACGTGGGCGCCGAACACACCGCGGTAGTGGTGGCACTCATCGACCACGACGAACCGCAGACCACGCAGCAGTCGGCTCCAGCGCTCGTGGCCGGGGAGCAGCGAGTGGTGCAGCGTGTCGGGATTGGTGAGGACGTAGTCGGCGTGGTCGCGGGCCCACGTGCGCTCCTCGCGGGAGTTGTCGCCGTCGACCGTCGCGGCTCGCACCAGCGCGGAGGCCGGTCCGAGGCGTCGCAGCTGGTCGGCCGCGAGCGCCTTGGTGGGTGCGAGGTACAGGACGGTGGGAGTGCGGTGGCCCTGCAGCGAGTGCCCGTCGCGGCCCCGGTGCAGGGCGTCGATCGCCGGCGCCTGGAACACCAGGGACTTCCCCGACGCGGTGCCCGTGGAGATCACGACGTCCCGGCCGTCGTGCAGGTGCGCGATCGCCTCCGCCTGGTGCGACCACAGCCTGTCGGCGCCCTCGTCGACGAACAGCCCGCGGACGTCGTCGGCGATCCACGCAGGCCAGGGCGCGAGACGTGCCTCGCGCGGTGGCTGCTGCTCCACGTGGGTGAGCCGGTCCGCGTGGTGCGCCAAGAGGTCGACGGGATCCACCGGGCGAGTCTTCCAGACGGGTCGCGAACGGTGGTCACTCCGCGTCGGTCGGTGCTCGCCGACCCGGCACTTCGTTCGAGCGGCCCCTCTCGCGGCCTCGTGATTGGATGGTGCCAGGGAGAAAGGATGCCGATGGACCTGTCGCTCAGTGCTCGCACCGAGGAGCCCTTCGAGATCATCGAGGTCGGTGGCGAGATCGACGTCATGACCGCTCCGCGGCTGCGTGAGGCGGTCGTCGATGCCGTCAACCGGGGCCGGATGCGTCTGATCATCGACGGCGAGAGGGTCGACTTCCTCGACTCCACCGGACTGGGAGTCCTCGTGGGAGCGCTCAAGAGGGTGCGCGCCGACGGCGGCTCCCTCGACATCGTGTGCACGCACGAGCGGATCCTGAAGATCTTCGAGATCACCGGGCTGGACAAGGTGTTCGGGCTGCACGGCAGCGTCGCCGAGGCTCGCGGCGACGCCGGCTGAGGTCCATGAGAGCCCCCGACGTTTCGCCGAGGGTGTAGCGCAGATCACACGGTTCGTGGTTGCCTAGGGCTCGGTCCATCCCTGAGCCCTTGGAGGAACGCATGGCCGACGTGACCCTGGCCGCGGCAGCTGCCGAAGGTCTCGACCTCTCGAGCACCAACACCGTCTACGTCGCCGTGGTCGCGGGGGTCGGTGTGGTCTCCCTGCTCTTCGCGGTGCTGTTCCGGTCCCAGGTGCTGGCTGCGGCCGACGGGACCGAGAAGATGCGCGAGATCGGGAACGCGGTGCAGGAGGGCGCCTCGGCCTACCTGACCCGTCAGTTCAAGACGCTCGGAGTCTTCGCGGTCCTCGCCTTCGGCCTGCTGTTCGCCCTGCCCGGCGACCTCGACATCAAGATCGGCCGCTCGGTGGCCTTCCTCGTCGGTGCCCTGTTCTCGGCGGCGATCGGCTACCTCGGCATGTGGCTCGCGGTCCGGGCCAACGTGCGGGTGGCGGCTGCGGCGGAGAACGAGGGGCGCGAGTCGGCCATGCGGATCGCCTTCCGGACGGGCGGGACGGTCGGGATGTCGACGGTCGGCCTGGGGCTGCTCGGCGCCGCCGCCGTCGTCCTGATCTACAAGGGCGAGGCGCCCACCGTCCTGGAGGGATTCGGTTTCGGTGCCGCGCTTCTCGCGATGTTCATGCGCGTCGGCGGTGGCATCTTCACCAAGGCCGCCGACGTCGGTGCCGATCTCGTCGGCAAGGTCGAGAACAACATCCCCGAGGACGACCCGCGCAACGCGGCCACGATCGCCGACAACGTCGGCGACAACGTCGGTGACTGTGCCGGCATGGCGGCGGACCTCTTCGAGTCCTACGCGGTCACGCTCGTCGCCGCGCTCATCCTGGGGTCGGTGGCCTTCGGCGAACAGGGCCTCGTCTTCCCGCTCATCATCCCGGCGATCGGTGCCGTGACGGCGATCCTCGGCGTCTTCATCACGCGTGCCAAGGCCGGGGAGAACGGCCTGACGACGATCAACCGCGCCTTCTACCTGTCCGCGGGCATCTCGGCCGTGCTGTGCTCGCTCGCGGCATGGTTCTACCTCCCGGCCAGTTTCGACGACTTGGACGGCATCGAGTCCCAGAGCTTCATCGCGACGGTCGCGCAGGCGGCGGGCCAGGCCGAGCCGGGAGTCGACGGCGACCCCCGGATGATCGCGATCATCGCGGTGCTCATCGGCATCGTGCTCGCGGCCGTCATCCTGGCGCTCACGGGCTACTTCACCGGCACCGAGACGCGACCCGTGCAGGACGTCGGCAAGACGTCGCTCACGGGTCCGGCCACGGTGATCCTCTCCGGCCTCTCGGTCGGGTTCGAGTCGGCGGTCTACACCGCGCTCGTCATCGGTGCCGCGGTCTTCGGGGCGTTCCTGCTCGGTGGTGGCTCGCTCGTCGTGGCACTGTTCGCGGTCGCGCTGGCCGGCTGCGGACTGCTGACGACCGTCGGCGTCATCGTCGCCATGGACACGTTCGGTCCGGTGAGCGACAACGCGCAGGGCATCGCCGAGATGTCCGGCGACGTCAGCGAGGAGGGAGCGCAGATCCTCACCGAGCTCGACGCCGTCGGCAACACCACGAAGGCCATCACGAAGGGCATCGCGATCGCGACGGCGGTGCTCGCCGCGACGGCGCTCTTCGGCTCGTTCACCAACGCCATCCAGGGTGCCGTGCAGGAGTCCGGGGTGCTGCAGGACCCGGATGCCGGTGACCTGCCCGCGTCGGTCATCCCGATGTTCCAGGGGGTGCTCAACGTCGCGGACCCGAGCGTCCTGCTCGGACTCATCATCGGCGTCGCGGTCGTCTTCCTGTTCTCCGGCCTCGCCATCAACGCGGTGGGGCGGGCGGCCGGCGCCGTCGTGTTCGAGGTGCGCCGTCAGTTCAAGGAGATCCCGGGGATCATGGACGGCACGGGGCGCCCCGAGTACGGCCGGGTCGTGGACATCTGCACCCGCGACTCCCTGCGGGAGCTGGCCACGCCGGGCATCCTCGCGATCTTCGCGCCGATCGCCGTCGGCTTCGGCCTCGGCGTCGCGCCGCTCGGTGCGTACCTCGCCGGCTCCATCGGCGCGGGCACGCTCATGGCGGTCTTCCTCGCCAACTCCGGTGGCGCCTGGGACAACGCCAAGAAGCTCGTGGAGGACGGGCACCACGGCGGGAAGGGATCGCTCGCGCACGACGCGACCATCATCGGCGACACGGTCGGCGACCCGTTCAAGGACACCGCCGGACCGGCGATCAACCCGCTGCTCAAGGTGATGAACCTGGTCGCTCTGCTGGCCGTCCCGCTCGTCATCCAGTTCAGCTACGGCGAGGACGCCAGCGCCTGGATCCGGTACTCGATCGCGGGCGCGTCCGTGGCGATCATCGCGATCGCCGTCTACATCTCCAAGCGTCGGCCCGTCGCCATCGGCGACGCCCAGGAGGCCGGCGCCATGGAGACCGCTGACTGACCTGCCGTCCCACTGGTCACACCGTCCTCCTGATTCCCATCATTTGATGGGAATCAGGAGGACTGACCATGGGTATCACCCGCTCACCACGGGTTGCTTGCCGTGGTGAGCAAGGGTTTCCCATCAATTGATGGGAATCTGGGGACCCACCGAACGGGCCAGCCCGAGCGCGTCGCGGCCGCGAGGGGACGCGAGCGTGTCGGGGCCACGGGACCGACGCGTGCGAGGGTGGAGACATGATCGAGCGCCTCCGCGAGCGGCTGACCGAGGTCGGGTTCACAGTCGACGCCGTGCAGGAGCTCCTCGGGGTCTCGGCGCAGACGGCGCTCCTGCGCAACGAGACCACCCCTGCCCGCCGTGCCACGTCCGACGGCTCGCCGCAGGCGACGCTGGTCCGGTTGTTCCAGCTGCAGCTCGACGTGCCGCGCACCGAGGTCGACCGCGCACTGCCCGGCCTGGTGGAGCCGCTCCAGGGGGAGGGTCTGCTCGGCGTCGACGGCGACGTCGTCCGGGCTCTCGCCGACGTCCGGCCCTACGGCGACGAGGACCACGACTGGTGGGTGGTGTGCGACCTGACGCCGGGGTTGGACACCGCACCCGTCGTGGTGGGTCCGGAGCACGTCCTCGGCATCAGCGAGGCATCCAGCTCTCTCGCCCGGCTGACGCTTCCGCCCGAGGCGCACTCGAGCGGTGCGCGCGCTCTCGACCTCGGCACGGGGTGCGGGGTCCAGGCGCTGCACCTGGGCTCCCGTGGGGCCGACGTGGTGGCGACGGACGTCAACCCGCGAGCCCTGTGGGCCGCCCGCCTGACGGCTGGGCTCAACGGGGTCGACGTCGACGTGCGACACGGCTCGCTGTGGGAGCCGGTGGCGGGCGAACGGTTCGACCTGGTCGTCACCAACCCGCCGTTCGTCGTCTCCCCGCCGAGCGAGGAGCGGCTGGTCTACCGCGAGAGCGACCTGCCGGGTGACGACGTCGTGCGCCAGGTGGTCACCGGGGCCGGGGACCACCTGCGTCCCGGAGGTTGGTGTCAGGTGCTGGGCAGCTGGATGCACGTCGAGGGCCGCCCGTGGGACGAGCGGCTCGAGGAGTGGATCGCTCCGACGGGGCTCGACGCGTGGGTGGTGCAGCGTGAGGTGGTCGACCTCCCGGCCTACGTCGAGATGTGGCTCGCCGACGCCGGCGTGCGCCACGGTGCGGAGTACGTGCAGCGCTACGACGAGTGGCTCTCGTGGTTCGAGCGGCAGGGCGTGGAGGCGATGGCCTTCGGCTGGATCAACCTCCGCGCGGCCGGGCGGGAGACGCCGGTCGTGCGGATGGAGACGTGGCAGCACGAGGTGGACGGCCCGATGGGACCCGCCGTCCTCGGGTGGTCGGAGCGCACCGACCGCCTCGCCGAGGCCGACGACGTCCTCGAGGAGCACTGGCGCCAGGCGGGACACCTGACCCAGGAGACGTTCGGGCGTCCGGGCGCCGCGGACCCGGCCGCCATCGTGCTGCGGCTCGGTGAGGGACCGCGGCGGGCCCGTCAGGTCGACACGGTCGAGGCGGGTCTCGTCGGCGCGCTCGACGGCGACCTGACGGCCGGGCAGGTGCTCGACGCCCTCGCGACGCTGCTGGAACGCGACGCCGAAGAGCTCCGGGAGACCTATCGCCCCGTCGTGCACGAGCTCGTCGCCGAGGGTTACCTGCACTGACCCGTCGATGGCAGGCTCCGGGAATCCTGGACGCGCGAGAGCGGTTGAGCAGGACATGCGCATCGACATCTGGTCCGACGTGGTCTGCCCCTGGTGCTTCATCGGCAAGCGTCGGCTGGAGTCCGCGCTCGCCGGCTTCGAGCATGCCGACGAGGTGGAGATCGTCTACCGCTCCTTCGAGCTCGACCCGTCCGCGCCGCGCGGTGGCCACCAGCCGACCGTCGAGGCGCTCACCGCCAAGTACGGCCCCGGTGCGCCGCAGATGATGCAGCAGGTGGCCCAGGTCGCGGCCGAGGAAGGACTCGCCTTCCGGCTGGAGGAGACGGTGCACACCAACACCGTCGACGCCCACCGGGTGCTCCACCTCGCGCTCGCCGAGGGTGGGCCGGCGCTCCAGGCCCGGCTGAAGGAGGGCTACCTGTCGGCGTACTTCGAGCAGGCACGCAACATCGGCGACCCGGCGGTCCTGCGGGAGGTCGCCGTCGCCACCGGACTGGACCCCGCGCGGGTGGACGAGGTGCTCGCCGGCGCGGAGTTCTCCGACGCTGTCGCCGCGGACATCGCCCAGGCCCGACAGCTCGGTGCCTCGGGCGTGCCGTTCTTCGTCGTCGACCAGCGCTATGCCATCTCCGGGGCGCAGCCCGTGGAGGTCTTCGAGCGCGCTCTGCAGCAGGCCTGGCAGGACGCCCACCCGACGCTCACGACTCTCGACGTCGCAGAGGGTGATGACGTGGTCTGCGGACCCGACGGCTGCGCCGTCCCCGAACCGCACTGACCCCTCGACGGACCGCTCCCGCTCGGACGGGTGTGCGGGACTCTTGACAGGACGCGTTAGCGTATGCGCGTCCGGCCCCCCAGAGGGTCGGGCAGGAATGAGGGAGCCTCCGTGACCACGCTCGTCATCGTCGAGTCGCCGAACAAGGTCCGCAGCATCGCGGGCTATCTCGGCGACGGATACGTCGTGGACTCCTCCGTCGGCCACATCCGCGACCTCCCGCGCGGTGCCGATGAGGTCCCCGCCAAGTTCAAGGGCCAGCCATGGGCGCGGCTCGGCGTCGACATCGAGAACTCCTTCGAGCCGGTCTACGTCGTCTCGGCGGACAAGAAGTCGCAGATCACCAAGCTCAAGAAGCTCCTCAAGGAGGCCGACGAGCTCGTCCTCGCGACGGATGAGGATCGCGAGGGCGAGGCCATCGCGTGGCACCTGCTGGATGAGCTGAAGCCCAAGGTGCCGGTCAAGCGCATCGTCTTCAACGAGATCACCAAGGAGGCGATCCAGCGGGCGATCGCCAACCCGCGCGACGTCGACATGGACCTCGTCGACGCCCAGGAGACCCGCCGCATCCTCGACCGGCTCTACGGCTACGAGGTCAGCCCGGTGCTGTGGAAGAAGGTCATGAGTGGCCTCTCCGCCGGCCGGGTGCAGTCCGTGGCCACCCGGCTCGTGGTGGAGAAGGAGCGCGAGCGGATGGCGTTCCGCGTCGCGGACTACTGGGACCTCGAGGCGACGTTCGACGCCGGCGAGCAGCACGACCCGTCCCAGTTCCCCGCCAAGCTGCACAGCGTCGATGGCTTGCGCGTCGCGTCCGGCTCGAGCTTCGGCCAGGACGGGCAGCTGAAGGGCAAGGACGTCGTCCACCTGGACGAGGCCGCCGCCGGCGAGCTTGCCTCGGGCCTGCGCGAGCAGACGTTCACCGTCCGCTCCGTCGAGTCCAAGCCGTACACCCGCAAGCCCTACGCGCCGTTCCGCACCACGACGATGCAGCAGGAGGCGTCGCGCAAGTTCGGCTGGGGCGCGGCCCGCACCATGCAGGTGGCGCAACGGCTCTACGAGGGCGGCCACATCACCTACATGCGCACGGACTCGATCACCCTGTCGCAGACGGCCATCACGGCCGCGCGTCGTCAGGTCACCGAGCTGTACGGCGGCGACTACCTGCCCGACTCGCCGCGCGTCTACTCCGGCAAGGTCAAGAACGCGCAGGAGGCGCACGAGGCGATCCGGCCGGCCGGCGAGAACTTCCGCACGCCGCAGCAGACCGGCCTGCGCGGCGACGAGCACCGGCTCTACGAGCTCGTCTGGAAGCGCACCATCGCCAGCCAGATGAAGGACGCGAAGGGCAACTCCGTTTCGGTGCGGCTCGGTGCCACCGCCACCTCCGGACAGGACGCGGTCTTCGCCGCGAGCGGGCGCACCATCACCTTCCACGGCTTCCTCAAGGCCTACGTGGAGTCCTACGACGACTCCTCCCGCCAG
>JBQGDU010000035.1:0-10288 GCA_052039245.1 Aeromicrobium sp.
CCGGCGATGAACTGCCGGCCCGTGCGGGAGAGCTGGTACTCGGCCCCTGCCTCGTAGAACGCGTTCTCGTCGCCCTCGAAGAGCGAGACGTGCGTGTGCATGCCCGAGCCGGGGTGCTCGGTGAACGCCTTGGGGATGAAGGAGGCCCACTTGCCCTGGCTGAGCGCCACCTCACGCACGACGGTGCGGAAGGTCATGATGTTGTCGGCCATGCTGAGCGCGTCGGCGTAGCGCAGGTCGATCTCCTGCTGGCCGGGGCCGCCCTCGTGGTGGCTGAACTCGACGCTGATGCCCATGCTCTCGAGCATCGTGATGACCTCCCGACGGAAGTCCTGGCTCGCGCCCTGCGCAGTGTGGTCGAAGTAGCCGCTGTCGTCGACGGGCTCGGGCTGACCACCCGCCGGCGGCTTGCCCTTGAAGAGGTAGAACTCGATCTCCGGGTGCGTGTAGTACGTGAACCCGGCGTCGGCCGCCTTCGTGAGCGCCCGCTTGAGCACGTGACGAGGATCGGCGTAGGAGGGCGAGCCGTCCGGCATCGCGATGTCGCAGAACATGCGAGCCGTCGCGGGGGTCTCTCCGCGCCAGGGCAGCAGCTGGAAGCTCGTCGGGTCGGGCTTGGCGAGCATGTCGGCCTCGTGCACGCGGGCGAAGCCCTCGATGGCCGATCCGTCGAAGCCGATGCCCTCGCCGAAGGCTCCCTCGAGCTCCGCCGGAGCGATGGAGACGGACTTCAGCGAGCCCAGCACGTCGGTGAACCAGAGGCGGACGAAACGCACGTCGCGCTCCTCGATGGCCCGGAGCACGAAGTCTTCCTGCTTACCCATGGCGTCATCCTCGCACGGTGAACGTTACGGGCCGATGACGATCCGCCGCGTGGCCTCGACGAGGTTCGGTGACGCGGTCAGTGGACGGCCTTGAGCCCCACCACGCCGCCGACGATCATCGCGAGGAAGAGAGCGCTGGCCCAGGAGAACGGCTGGTCTCCGGAGACCATGGCGTAGACCACCGTGAGGGTGGCGCCGATGCCCACCCAGACGGCGTACGACGTGCCGACCGGGAGCTCGCGCATGGCGTAGGCGAGACCGATCATGCTGGCCACGACCGTCACGCCGAAGACGACGCTGGGAACCAGCCGGGTGAAGCCCTCGGACCGGCCGAGGGCCGTCGCCCAGACGGCCTCGAGCACTCCGGAGATGATCAGGACGATCCATGCCATGGTGACCTCCAGCGCGCCGTCTTGTCGCTGGCCGGGTACGGCGCCCTCGTCCGGAGGTCAGATCGATGACCCGACCTCAGTCTCCCACGAGTTCACGGGCCATGACGGTGGCAGTGACCAAGGTCTCCGGCGCGACCGGTCGAGGTGAGCGGGCTCGGGTCGTCCCGCGGTGGTCGTGATCTCCACGAACGCGTCGCGCAACCATGCCTTCCGGTCGACGGCGGTCCGTCGTGCGGGACGGTAGGGATCGGGCAGCTCGCCGGTGGTCACGGGCACATCGCGCACTCCGAGCTGCTCATGGAGACGGCACGGAATGGCACGGTCAGGCCGGTCGTCTCGGCGACGTTTCCGATCGGGCGGGCCGCCGAGGCGCAGCGGGAGCTCGCGCGTCGGGCTCACGTCGGCGACATCGTCCTCCTGCCGCAGGTGCCCTAGGCTCGAGCCGTGCCCCAGCTGCGTCTCGCCCTCGCCCAGGTGAACCCCCGCGTCGGCGACCTCGACGGCAACGCCGAGCTCGTCGTCGCGTCGGCGCGGGAGGCGTCCGCTGCCGGAGCGCACCTGCTGGTCATGCCGGAGATGGTCCTCAACGGCTACCCCATCGAGGACATGGCGTACCGCGCCTCGTTCATCCAGGCCACGCAGCGGGCGGTCCCCGACCTGGCGCGACGGCTCGCGGACGAGGGTCTGGGCGAGCTGGTGGTGGTCGTCGGCCACCTCGACTCCGCCAAGGAGCACATCGACGTCGAGCGTCTCGGGGTCCCCAAGAACGCTCCCACCAACTCCGCGTCCGTGCTCCACCGGGGCGCGGTGGTCACCCGCTACGACAAGCACCACCTGCCCAACTACGGGGTCTTCGACGAGTTCCGGCACTTCGTGCCCGGCGATGAGACCCAGGTGGTGCAGGTCCGCGGCGTGGACGTCGCCATCGCCATCTGCGAGGACATCTGGCAGGACGGCCCGTCCGCAGCCGCCGACGCCGCCGAGGCCGGTCTGCTCGTGGTGCTCAACGGCTCGCCGTACGAGGCGGCCAAGGACGACACGCGACTCGAGCTGTGCGCGCGCCGTGCTCGCGAGGGTGACTGCGCGCTCGCCTACGTCAACCTCGTCGGCGGGCAGGACGAGCTGGTCTTCGATGGTGACTCGATCGTCGTCGACGCCTCCGGTGACCTCGTGGCTCGCACGGCGCAGTTCGAGCCTGAGCTGCTCGTGGTGGACCTCGACCTGCCCGCCGCCACGGCGTCGATGCCCGAACCGGGCACCCGCTTCCACGGCCTCAGCGTCCACCGCACCGTCATCTCCTCCGAACCCGTGGGCTCCTACGAGCCGTCGACGCCGGCGATCGCCGAGCGCTGGGACGACCTCGGCGAGCGTTACTGGGCCATCGTGCTCGGCCTGCGTGACTACGTCCGCAAGAACGGCGCTTCCTCTGTGCTGATGGGACTGTCCGGCGGCATCGACTCCACGCTCGTGGGCGCCATGGCGGTCGACGCCCTCGGCGCGGAGAACGTCTTCGGCGTCTCGAACCCGTCAGCCTGGTCCACCGAGCACTCGCGTTCCGACGCCTCGGAGCTGGCGCGGCGCACCGGGCTGCAGCTGGACACCGTGCCGATCGCACCGATCTTCGATGCGTTCCAGTCGACGTTGGGCCAGGAGGGGCTGGCCCTCGACGGAATCGCGGAGGAGAACCTGCAGGCCCGCATCCGCGCCGTCATCTGGATGGGGTTGTCCAACCAGCACGGCCACCTCGTGCTCGCCTGCGGCAACAAGTCCGAGCTGGCCACCGGCTACTCCACGATCTACGGCGACGCCGTCGGCGCGTACGCCCCCATCAAGGATCTGCCGAAGACGTTGGTGTGGGAGGTCTCTCGCTGGCGCAACGCCTGGGCCGAGCGCCGCGGGGAGACGCCACCCATCCCCGAGAACGCGATCAGCAAGCCGCCCTCGGCCGAGCTCCGCCCGGGCCAGCTGGACTCGGACTCACTCCCCCCGTACGACCTCCTCGACGCTGTGCTCGACGCCTACGTGGAGCGCGACCTCGGCTCGGCCGAGGTGATCGCCGAGGGTTTCGACCCCGCCCTCGTCGAGCGTGTGGTCACCCTCGTCGACCGGGCCGAGTACAAGCGTCGGCAGTACCCGCCCGGCCCCAAGGTGAGCCGTCGCAACTTCGGCCGCGACCGTCGCGTCCCGATGACGAACGCCTGGCGCGAGTCGCTCTGACCAGGCGGAGCCTCACCCACCCTCCGATCGAACCACCCCCGGCCACCGCGCCACACCCCAGCCGCCGATCGAGTAGCCCCGACCACCGCGCCACGCCCCAGCCGCTGATCGAGTAGCCCCGACCGCGACGAAGGAGCCGGGTCGGGGCGTATCGAGATCACCGACGACGAGGCGACCCCACCACGTCGACCTGCCCCACACCCACCGCGCCACACCCCAGCCGCCGATCTAGTATCCCCGCCCACCGCGCCACGCCCCAGCCGCTGATCGAGTAGCCCCGACCGCGACGAAGGAGCCGGGTCGGGGCGTATCGAGATCACCGCCGACGACCCGACCCGACCACGGTGACGTGCCCCACACTCGCGTACCGCGGCCGTGGCGTCCTCGCTAGGGTGGAACTCGTCCGTGGACCCCGTTCGGGGCCGCGAGAATGGAGACAGCAGATGTCCGAGACCACCCCTGCCACGACGACGCCGGGGCTCCCCCCCGAGGAGCCTGCTCCCTACGGCGGACCGACCGACGCCCCCACGACGACGGCTGCGCCGGGTGACAACCCGACGACGGCCTCGACGATCCGTCGGGTCCGCACCCACCACCTGGGCCAGTGGAAGCGCGAGGGCCACAAGTGGGCCATGCTCACGACCTACGACCAGTACACGGCCAAGATCTTCGACGACGCCGGCATCCCGGTGCTGTTCATCGGCGACTCCGCGGCCAACAACGTCTTCGGGTACGAGAGCTCCCTTCCGGTGACCGTCGACGAGCTGCTCCCGCTCGTCAAGGCCGTCTCGCGCACCGCCGAACGCGCGCTCGTGCTCGCCGACCTGCCGTTCGGCTCCTACCAACGCTCACCCGAGCAGGCCTTCGACACCGCCGTGCGGTTCATGAAGGAGGGTGGCGCGCACGCCGTCAAGCTCGAGGGGGGCGCAGAGATGGCGCCCCACACGCGTCTCCTCACCGACTCCGGCATCCCGGTGATGGCGCACATCGGTTTCACGCCGCAGTCCGAGCACAACCTCGGTGGCTACCGCGTCCAGGGCCGGGGCGACTCCGGCCAGAGGCTCATCGACGACGCCTTGGCCCTGCAGGACGCGGGCGCCTTCGCGGTCGTGATGGAGATGGTGCCGGCGCCCGTGGCCGCGGAGATCACCCGGCGCCTGCACATTCCGACCGTCGGCATCGGCGCCGGCGTGGAGTGCGACGCTCAGGTGCTCGTGTGGCAGGACGCGATGGGCCTGCGCTCGGGACGCGCGCCCCGGTTCGTCAAGCGTTACGCCGACCTGTCCGGCATCATCGCCGACGCCGCGACCCAGTTCGCCGACGAGGTCGCGACGGCGACGTTCCCGGCACCGGAGCACTCCTTCGACTCCTGACGGCGGACTGCCGCTCTCGACGTGCAGCCCACGGGGGTGCCGGAGAGACTGACCGAGGACATCGTCGTCGTCACCCGGAGGCACCACCATGAGCACGTTCGCCATTGTCGGAGCCGGTCGTGGCCTGGGCGCCACCGTCGCTCGCCGATTCGCCACGGAGGGCTTCGACATCGCGCTCGTCTCCCGCAACCGTGAGCGTGTCGACGCGCTCGCCGCGGACCTGCGGGACGAGGGTGTCGGGGCACGGGGGTACGTCGCCGACGTGCGGGATCCCGACTCCGTCGCCGACGCTCTGTCCGAGGCCACGGGCCAGCAGGGCCCGATCGAGGTGCTCCAGTACAGTCCGCTGCCGGACAAGGCGTTCCTGCGGCCGGTCCTGGAGACGACACCCGCCGACGCACGCGCGGCGGTGGAGTTCTCCGTGTACGGACCGATGGCTGCCGTCCACCAGGTCCTGCAGGGCATGCGTGTGCTGGGGAAGGGAACGGTCCTCTTCGTCAACGGCGGATCGGCGGTCCGTCCCGGTGCTCACGTCGCCGGCACGTCCATCGCCTTCGCCGGGCAGTCGGCGTACGCGCAGATGATGCACGAGGTCCTCGCACCGGAGGACATCCACGTCGCCCAGCTGATCATCCCGGGCGCCATCGACGACGACCACCCGCAGAAGAACCCCTCGGCCATCGCGGACACGCTGTGGAGCCTGCACGCCGAGCGCGGCGAGTTCCGGACCTACGCCGCGTCGATGGACGACGAGTGACCGTCGAGGAGGTGTGACGTCCTCAGTCGACCTGCCAACCGAGGACACCCACACCCACGGCGTTCACGGCACACCACGCCAGGAACGCGAGCACCGGAACGGCCGGTGACAGCGCCGGACGCACCCGGATCCAGCGCCGCAGCACGGGGATGAAGCACGCCAGCACCACCAGGTGCAGCAGGACCCCCCACCACGGCGCGTAGATCACGGTGGAGATGACGAGCCACAGCATCGCCACCAGGCCGACCACGCCGACCCATGGCCCCGACCGCTCGGGCTTCACGACTCGTCGGTGGTCTTCGCCGTCCCGGCGTCGTCGTTCCAGTCCGGATCGTTGTCCCACGCCTCGTTGCGCTCCTGGACGGTCTCGAGGGCCCGTTCGGCCTCCTGCCGTGAGGCGTACGGTCCGAGCCGGTCCTTGGCACGGCACCCCTCGGGCCCCTCGACCGACTTGTGCTTGAGGCAGAAGTAGTACGTGTCCGTCATGGGCCCATCCTGCCCCACGGCCCCCTCCGGCGCGCTGGATACCATCGCGCCGTGAGCGTACTGACCGCCGGCGTCGTGTCCCGCGAACGCGCCGTCCCCACCTCGATCGAACGTCCCGAGTACGTCGGGCAGCCCGCCCCCCTGCCCTACCGGGGACCTCTGGTGCGTGATGCGGAGACCATCGCCGCGATGCGTGGAGCCGGCCGGGTCGCGGCGCAGGCGCTGGACGCGGTGGAGGCCGCCATCGCCCCCGGTGTGACCACCGACGAGCTCGATCGCGTCGGGCACGACTTCCTCGTCTCCCAGGGCGCGTACCCCTCGACCCTCGGCTATCGCGGCTACCCCAAGAGCCTGTGCTCCAGCGTCAACGAGGTCATCTGCCACGGCATCCCCGACGACCGCCCCCTCGAGGACGGCGACATCGTCAACATCGACATCACCGCCTACCTCGACGGCGTGCACGGCGACACCAACAAGACGTACCTGGTCGGTGACGTCGACGAGGAGTCGCGCCTGCTGGTCGAGCGCACGCACGAGGCTCTCGCCCGCGCGATCCGTGCGGTGAAGCCCGGCCGACAGATCAACGTCGTCGGCCGTGTCATCGAGGCCTATGCCGCACGGTTCGGCTACGGCGTGGTCCGAGACTTCACGGGACACGGCGTCGGCCCGGCCTTCCACGACGGACTCGTCGTCCCGCACTACGACGACCCGGACGCGGACACCGTCATCGAGCCGGGCATGACCTTCACGATCGAGCCGATGCTGACGTTGGGCAGCACCGACTGGGACCTGTGGGAGGACGGCTGGACCGCCACCACCTCCGACCGGTCGCGCACCGCCCAGTTCGAGCACACGCTGCTGGTGACCCGTGACGGCGCCGAGGTGCTCACACGGGCGTAACAGCGCGGTCATCGAACTCTCAGGTCCACTCGGTACGGTCGTCCGGGTCGTCGAGCTCCTTCGCCGCCGACCGACGCACAGCCAACGAGGGACGAGGGGGATGACGTGGCGCCGAGGCACGTTGCCGCGACGTCACGGCGCGGCCGCCGCCGGGCGGTGAGGCCGCACCGCTGGATGCGCCGCGTCCTCGTGGGCTCGCTGAGCCTGGTGCTCGCGATCTCCCTCGCCGGCGGGCTCCTGGTGTGGCACTTCTCCGGCAACGTCACCACGGCCGCGGTGGACGACCACCTCGTCGACCCGGACACGACACCCACCGGCGCCCTCAACGTCCTCTTCATCGGCTCGGACTCCCGCGACCTGCGCGAGTCCTCCTACGGCGACGCCGACGGGACCCGCCGCAGCGACGCCCTCATGCTCGTCCACTTCGCAGCGGACAACAGCAGGATCGACGCGGTGCAGATCCCCCGCGACACGCTCCTCGACCTGCCCTCGTGCGAGGACGACGAGCATGGGTCGACCCCCGGTGGACTCGGGATGATCAACAGCGCGCTGCAGTACGGGCAGGCGTGCTCGGTGCGCGCGGTGGAGGCGCTGAGCGGGGTGCACGTCGACCACTTCGTGGAGCTGGACTTCGACGGGTTCGTCGACATGGTCGACGCACTCGGGGGCGTCGACGTCTGCCTCGCCGAGCCGCTGCGAGACGAGCTGGCCCACCTGGACCTGCCCGCCGGGGAGCAGGACATCGACGGGACCGACGCCTTGGCCCTGGCCCGCACCCGGCACGCCGTCGGCGACGGGAGCGACATCAGCCGGATGGGGCACCAGCAGCTGCTGATGTCGGCGATCGTGCACCGGGTCACGTCGACGAGCATCCTCACCAAGCCGAACCGACTCCTGAAGTTCATCGATGCCGCGACCAGCTCCGTCACCGTCGACGAGGGTCTGTCGTCGACCCGAGCGATGACCGGGCTGGCCCAGCGAGCCCGGGAGATCGGGGAGGACCGCATCACCTTCATCGCCATGCCCTCCGCAGCGGCGCCGAGCGACCCCAACCGGGTCGTGGCCACCGAGGCCGCCTCCGCCGTCTTCGACTCGATCGCGGCGGACGAACCCGTACGGCTCGCATCGACCGACGACTCAGGAACGACGTCGGGGCCCAGCGAGAAGATCGGGGTCAGCGTCGTCAATGCCGCCGGCGTCGAGGGACTGGCGTCCTCGGCGACCACGCAGCTCGAGGCTCTGGACTACCTGGTGGGAGAGCCCGGCACAGCGGCCGAGCCGGCCGAGTCGACCCAGCTGGTGATCGACGCATCGCCCGAAGCACGTGCGACGGCCGAGAAGATCCTCGAGGACTTCGGCCTCGACGCGGAGATCGTCGAGGACCCCACGGTCGGCGGCGTACGCCTCGTGCTGGGAGGCGACCTGGCCCAGGCCGGACTCGAGCCGGCCTCGACGCCCCCCGTGGAGGCCACTGCCCGCACCGCGGACACCGCACTCTGCGACTGAGACGGCAGCGAACGACCCCCGGACGTCCAGCCGCCGGCAGCCGCCCCGAGGGGCGGCGTCGGTCGCGTGGCAGGGCACCTGGCCCGGACCTACAGTGACCGGATGGGAGAGATGGCTGCCAAGGCCGACGAGGCGGGACGCCGCGCCGAGGACAGTCGCGGTCTGGACCACGCCGTCCGCTTCGGCCTCATCACCTACGGCGTCGTCCACCTGACGTTCGCCTGGCTCGCCGCCCAGCTGGCCTTCGGGGACAGCTCCGGCGAGGCCAGCGGGAGCGGCGCGCTCCAAGAGCTCGCTCAGCAGCCTCTCGGCGAGGTCGTGCTCTGGCTGATCGCCGCAGGCATGGCGCTCATGGTGTTCTGGCGCCTGCTCGACGCCGCTCGCGGGCACCGCCGCGACGACGGGCTCACCCTGTGGCGCAAACGCGCCACCGACGTCGCGATGGCGGTCGTCTACGGCGTGCTCGCTGCCACGGCCGTCTCCACCGTCCTCGGGTCGTCGTCCGGCTCGAGCGAGCAGAGCTCGCAGACCCTCACGGCACGGGTGATGGAGCTGCCGGCCGGGCAGTGGCTGGTCGGTGCGATCGGACTCGGCATCCTGGGCGTCGCCTGCGGATTGTTCTGGCGCGGCCTGAGCGAGGCCTTCATGGACGACCTGGACGCGGATGCCCAGGTCGGGAACGAGGCGCGCGCGTACCGCGTCCTCGGCATCGTCGGTCACGTCGCCAAGAGCGTGACGATCGCGATCGTCGGCGTCCTGTTCATCGTCTCCGCCGGCCAGCACCAGCCGTCGGAGTCGGGCAGCACGGACCAGGCCCTGCGTGAGCTCCTGCAGCAGCCGTTCGGGCCCTACCTGTTGCTGGCCATGGCCGCGGGCATCGCCTCGTACGGGCTGTTCTGCTTCGCCCAGGCCAAGAACCTCTCACGCTGACGACGCGGGCAAGACGCAGAACTCGTTGCCTGACGGGTCCTCGAAGACGCGCCACGGCAGGTCGCCCCAGTCGGGGTGGAGCTCTCGTCCGCCGCGGTCGGCGATAGCCCGTGCCACCTCGTCGGCGTCGTCGTCGCTCTCGAGCCTGACGTCGAGGTGCGTGCGGTTCTTGGCCGCTCCCTTCGGACGCGTCTGCAGGCACAGCTCGAGCAGCGGACCGCGGCCCGACGGGTGCTGCAGGCTCGGCGGACCGCTGCCCTCGACGGGCTGCCACCCGGTCAGCCACGACCAGAAGTCCCGCTCGCGGTCCGGTTCGGCGACGTCGAGCGCCAGCGCTGCGATCGGACCGGTGCGGGCGTAGGCAGGGCGATCCTCCACGACGCAGAACGGATTGCGCTCGACGTCCGCCAGCACCACCCACGGCACCTCCCCCTGCCCGATGTCCTCGTGCCGGGCGCCCACTCCGAGCAGGCGCTCGACCACCGCATCCTGCTCCGTCCCGCCGCGGAGGTCCAGATGCAGCCGCTGCGGCTCCACCGGCGGCTCCGGCACCCGTGGGAAGCACAGGTCCAGGACCGGGCCGTCGGGCACGGTCAGCCGGGTCTCGAAGATGTCCGGCTCGTCGGTCAGGGTCTCCGCGTCCAGTGCGACCTCCCAGAACACCCCGAGGGTCTGCGGGTCCATGGCGTCGATGACGACGTTCTCCAGGTACACGTCCACAGCCTAGGCACGGCCCGAAAGAAGCGAATGAGTCGGCCTGTAAGCCGGATTCTGTCCCGCCCTCTCGGGCGTGGGCGACCATCCATCTGGGGCGCCCATCGCTGGACGCCTCGGTGCGGCCCACCTGTCGACATCGGACGAGCAGCCCGTCGACGTTCTGGCCTTGCTCCCGGTGGGGTTTAC
>JBQGDU010000036.1:0-1582 GCA_052039245.1 Aeromicrobium sp.
TCGGCCAGCACGGCGAGCCGCTCCCGGGTGCCGGCGTGCTCGTACGCCGAGGGGAACGGGCGGTCCGGGTGGTCGTACGCCCCGCCGACGAGCGGCGAGTAGGCCCACAGCTCGAGGTCGGGGTGCTCCTGGAGGTAGTCGACGGTCTCGTCGCTGACGAAGCCGAACCGGTGGTCCTTGCCCTCGACGTGCGCCCCCGGCCGGGGCTCGACGTATGACGTCGAGAGCTGCAGCAGCGTGAACGGCTCGAGGCCTGCGTCGAGCGCCGTGCGCCGCGCACGCTCCAGCCGCCACGTCGGGTGGTTGGAGAGTCCCAGGCGCCGCGTGAGGCCGTCCTGCACGAGGGCGCCGAACGCCGCGACCGACTCCTCCAGCGGCACCGAACGGTCCTCCCCGTGTGCCCAGTACACGTCGACGGAATCGACGCCGAGGCGTTCCAGGCTCCGACGGCACTCCCGGGCGACCGTCGCCGGCGCCAAGCCCTCCACCGTGTCACCGCTGGGCTCCTGGCCGACCTTGGTCGCGAGCTCCACAAGGTCCCGCCGGCCGGCATCGGCGGCGAGCCACCGCCCGAGCACCCGCTCGCTGTCCCCACCGCGGCCGTCGGCGGCCTGCCAGAAGGCGTAGCAGTTGGCGGTGTCCAGCGTCCGCCCTCCCGCCTCGACGAAGCGGTCGAGGATGCCGTGGGCCGTGGGCTCGTCGGTCCGGGTGCCGAAGTGCATGGTGCCGAGAACGAGCCGCGAGACGTCCATGGCCTGACCCTACGGCGCGGGTGAGTAGGTTCTTCCCATGAGCACTCCCCCCGCCCGCCTCGTGCTGGCGGTCGGACTCGGCGGGGCGGTGGGGACGCTGGCTCGGCACGGCATCACCGTGCTGCTGGACTCCGTCGACGTCGTTCCCTGGGGCACCCTGGTCGTCAACCTCCTGGGCTCGTTGCTCCTGGGATTCGTCGTGGCCGCGGTCGCCTCACCGACGCTGCGGACGACGGTGGGCACCGGCGTCCTCGGGGGCTTCACCACGTACAGCGCCTTCGCCCTGCAGACGCACGATCTGCTGACCGCCCGTCCCACTCTCGCCGTGGGCTACGCCCTCGTCACGCTCGCGGGAGGCTGGCTGCTCGCCCTGGTCGGGCTCGCGGCCGGACGGCGGTGGGGACGATGACCGTGCTGCTCCTCGCCGTGGCCGGTGGCCTCGGCGCATCTCTGCGGTTCGTCATCGAGCAGGCGGTGACCGGGCGTCTCGGCGACCGGCTGCCGTGGGCGCTGCTGGTCGTCAACGGGACCGGGTCCTTCGGTCTCGGGCTGCTCACCGGGGTCGCCCCGCCCGAGAGCGTGGTCCTGGTGCTGGGGGTCGGGCTGCTCGGCGGCTACACCACGTTCAGCGCGGCGAGCGTCGCCACGGCACGGCTGTCGCTGCGTCGCGACACCGCCGGCCTGCTGATCAGCAGCCTGGGGATGCTGGCCCTGTGCGTGGCCGGGGTCGCCCTCGGCCACGCACTCGGCTGAGCCCGGGTCAGGCGCTCTTGGCGGCCTCGATGGCGGCCTGCAGCTCCGCCGGCCCGGGGATGGTGCCCTCTTCCGCG
>JBQGDU010000037.1:0-1819 GCA_052039245.1 Aeromicrobium sp.
GGCTTCGTCCGGACCGCGCACGTCGTACGGGGTCCCCTCGGTGACCGGGCCCGCGCCGGGAGCGCCCTCGGCACCGTCGACCTGCGGGTGCAGCGCAGGGATCAGCCCGGCCCGACGACGGTACTCCTCCACCAGCTCGGCCCGCTCCGGACCGCGCGGACGGCGCCCCGGAAGGATGGTGCACGAGTTGTTCTTGCTGTTCTGGATCTGCGTGTTGGCATCGAGGTTCATCCCGATCAGGTCGTTCGCGCCGTCGCCCTGCACGACCGCGGAGCCGCCGCGGCCCCAGTGGAAGGGCAGCCCGATCTGGTGGACGGTCCGCTCCCCCACCTGCAGCGGCGTCATCCGCTCGGTGACCAGCACCTTCGCCTCGATCGCGTTGCGGGCGGAGATGATCGTCGCCCAGCCGTAGGGCTCGAGGCCGATCTCCTCGGCGAGCTCCGGGGAGACCTCGCAGTACATCTCCGGCTGGAGCTCGGAGAGATAGGGCAGGAAGCGGCTCATGCCGCCGGCGGTGTGGTGCTCGGTGATCCGGTAGGTGGTGAACACGTACGGGTACACCTCGCCGCCCGGACCCATCGCGCCCGGGGAGCTGAGGTTGTCCTCGTCCCGGAAGGTGACGCGGGTGGGGTTGGACTGCTGCGCGTACAGCGGGTTGCGGATGTTCGACTCCGGCGACTCGTAGTGGGTCGGCATCGGGCCGTCCACCATCCCCGTGGGGGCGAACAGCCAGCCGCGCCCGTCGGCCTGCATGATGAACGCGTCGGTGCCCGCCAGGGCGGCGGCGCCGCCCTTGTCGGGGTCGCCGGGGTCGTCGGGCCGCTTGGTGGGCGGGAAGTCGGGGACGTCCTTGCCGGTCCACGTCCCGGCCTCCTCGTCCCACCACACCCATTTCTTCCGCTCGCTCCAGGGCCGGCCCTCGGGATCGGCGGAGGCACGGTTGTAGAGGATCCGACGGTTGGCGGGCCAGGCCCAGCCCCAGTCGGCGGCGGTCTCGTCCTGCTCCCGGCCGGGCGTGCGCTTCCGGGCGCGGTTGACGCCGCCGGCATAGACGCCGGCGTAGATCCAGCAGCCGCCGATCGTGGAGCCGTCGTCCTTCATCTCGCCGAAGGAGGCCAGAGGCTGCCCTGCCTTCTCGCCCGCGATGTGCTTCCCGTTGATCTCGGCGAGCACGGCCTCGGCATCGGGCTCGCCGTGCTCGTTCACGGGGTAGTCCCAGGTGAGCTCGAGGATCGGCCGGTCCCGGGGGTCGGTGGAGTCCTTGAGCTTCTCGCGGATGCGACGGCCCAGCTCGTACATGAACTCGAGATCGCCCTTCGCATCGCCCGGCGGCTCGACCGCCTGGTCGCGCCACTGCACCATGCGCTGGGTCTGCGTGAACGACCCGGCCTTCTCGGTGTGGTTCGCGGCCGGCAGGAAGAACATCTCGGTCCCGATCTGCTCCGGGGACAGCTCCTCGGACTCGATCTCGGGACCGTCCTTCCAGAAGGTCGCCGACTCGATCATGTAGAAGTCCCGCACGACCATCCACTTCAGCCGCGTCATCCCCAGGCGCTGCAGGCGACCGTTCGCGGAGCCGACGGCCGGGTTCTGGCCGAACAGGAAGTACCCGTCGACACCGCCCTCGAGCATCCGCATGACGGTCTGATAGGTGCCGTGCGCGCCGGTGAGCCGGGGCAGCTTGTGGAAGCCCCAGTCGTTCTCGGCGGTGGCGTGCTTGCCCCACCAGGCCTTCAGCAGGTTGATCGTGTAGATGTCGGCGTTCGCCCAGAACCCCTTCTGCTCCTTCTTGCCCACCGCGCGGGTGTACTCGTCGAAG
>JBQGDU010000038.1:0-3871 GCA_052039245.1 Aeromicrobium sp.
ACTCCTCCGCGCCCCTCGCGGTGCGGATGCGCCCGCAGTCGCTCGACGATCTCGTCGGCCAGGAGCACCTGCTCGCAGCGGGGTCGCCGCTGCGGCAGATGATCGACGGCGACCAGCCGCTCACGATTCTGCTCTGGGGCCCGCCCGGCACCGGCAAGACCACCATCGCCTCGCTGCTGAGCCGGCACACCGACCGTCGCTTCGTCGAGGTCTCGGCGGTCTCCGCCGGGGTCAAGGAGGTCCGCGACGTCATCGCCGGGGCCCGGCGGGCGTTGCAGAACGGTGTCGAGACGGTGTTGTTCGTCGATGAGGTGCACCGCTTCAGCAAGGCACAGCAGGACGCGCTGCTGCCCGGAGTGGAGAACCGTTGGGTCTCGCTCGTCGCAGCCACCACCGAGAACCCGCACTTCAGCGTCATCTCGCCGCTGCTGAGCCGATCGCTCCTGCTGACCCTGCAGTCGCTCACCGACGACGACGTCGCCACCATGGTCGATCGCGCCATCGAGGACGATCGCGGTCTCGCCGGCGCCGTCACCCTCACCGACGAGGCCCGCGCCCATCTGGTGCGCCTGGCCGGTGGGGACGGTCGACGCGTGCTCACCTACCTCGAGGCTGCGGCCGGTGCCACCAAGGCGCAGGGGCGCACCGAGATCACCGTCGAGGACGCCGCACTGGCCGTGGACAAGGCCGCCGTCCGCTACGACCGCCAGGGCGACCAGCACTACGACGTCACGAGCGCGTTCATCAAGAGCATCCGTGGTTCCGACGTCGATGCCGCCCTGCACTACCTGGCGCGGATGATCGAGGCGGGAGAGGACCCCCGGTTCATCGCCCGTCGACTGATGATCCACGCGAGCGAGGACGTCGGCATGGCCGACCCGATGGCGCTCGTCGTCGCCACCAGCACCGCCCAGGCGGTCGCACTGATCGGGTTCCCCGAGGCACGGATCCCCCTCGCGCAGGCCGTCATCCACCTCGCCACGGCACCCAAGTCCAACGCCGTCGTCAAGGCGATCGGTGCCGCCGAGTCCGACGTGCGCGCGGGCAAGGTCGGCGCCGTCCCGCCCGCACTGCGGGACGCGCACTACTCCGGGGCCAAGAAGCTCGGGCCCGGGCACGACTACCGCTACGCCCACGACGACGCGCGGGGGGTCGTCGAGCAGCAGTACGCACCCGACGACGTCGACGGCACGAACTACTACGAGCCGGGAGCGCACGGCGCCGAGGCCGCGATCGGCGAACGTCTGCAGCGGATCCGACGCATCCTGCGGGACCGCTGAGCCGTTCCAGGTCGGCGGGGGTCCTGCCGGTCGCCGCCGCACCGGTAACCTCGTGCCCATGTCCGTAGACGTCGTCGTCCTCGCCTCCACCGCGGTCCTCGCGACCGTGGCGCTGGTGGCAGCGGTCGTCGCCACCCGTGCCTCGCGTCGCATCCTCAGGGCGCAGGGTGAGGCCGCCGCCGCGACGGCCCGGCCGAGGACTCAGCCGACCGTGCAGGACGACGTCGACGAGCACCTCGTCCCGGCGCCCCGCCCCGTCGCGGCCGTCACAGCGGTCCCGGACCGGCCCGAGGAGCTGGCGCCTCGGGTCGTCGAAGGACGGGTCGTCGTGCCGCCGAGCCGCTCCGAGGTGGTCGGCGCGGCGATGAGCCGTCCCCAGGTGCGGTTCGCCGTCCTCGTCCACGGGCTGGCCACGGCCCTGCGCCCGGAGAGTCGCGACCGCATCGCAGCCCTCGTGCGTCGGGAGTACCGCGAGCGACGCCGTCATCGTCTCAGGGCCGGACGACGCGCCTCACGCGCTGCCCACCTGACCCCGACGCCGCCGGAGCACCAGTGGCTCGGCGGTGCTGGTGACGGGGCCGGAGACGGTGACGAGGGCCGGGCGATCGGAGCGTGAACGGTCGGATCGCCTGGTTCGTCGCCGGGTCGGTGGCCGGGGTCTACGCCTCGGTCAAGGCGCGGCGCGCGGCCTACCGGATGTCGATGCCCGGCCTGATCGACCAGGCCGCCGCCCTGGGCGAGGGTGTGCGCGCCTTCTCTGCCGAGGTCCGCGGCGGCATGCAGGAACGGACCGCGGAGCTGGAGCGCGAGCTCGGCGCCGCGCACGACCCTCCGCCCCGGCCGTACGTCGTGCCTCCGCTGTCCGGCGACGAGCCGGACCACCACGTCCTCGAGGCCACCCTCACGAACCAGAAGGATCACCGACCCTCATGAAGACCGCCGAGATCCGCCGACGCTTCCTCGAGCACTTCGAGCGCGCGGGCCACACCGTTGTGCCCTCGGCGCCCTTGCTCTTCGACGATCCGAACCTGCTGTTCGTCAATGCCGGCATGGTGCCGTTCAAGCCGTACTTCCTGCAGCAGGAGACGCCGCCGTTCGACCGCGCGACGAGCGTGCAGAAGTGCGTGCGCACCCTCGACATCGAGGAGGTCGGCAAGACCACGCGCCACGGCACGTTCTTCCAGATGAACGGCAACTTCTCCTTCGGTGACTACTTCAAGGCCGGGGCGATCGAGTACGCGTGGACCCTCATCACCGGCGGGGTCGACTCCGGCGGACTCGGCATCCCCGCCGACGACGTCTGGGTGACGGTGCTCGCCGGTGACGACGAGGCGCGCGGCCTGTGGCGAGAGATCGCCGGACTGCCTGACGAGCGGATCCAGGACCGCGGGCTCCTCGACAACTACTGGCACATGGGGGTCGCCGGGCCCGGTGGGCCGTGCAGTGAGATCTACGTCGACCGTGGGCCCGAGTTCGGCCCCGACGGCGGTCCGGTGGTCGATGAGGACCGCTTCCTGGAGATCTGGAACCTCGTGTTCATGCAGGAGGAGATCACCAACGTGCGCGCCAAGGACGAGTTCGACCTCGTCGCTCCGCTGCCGACCAAGAACATCGACACCGGCATGGGTCTCGAGCGCGTCGCCTACCTGCTGCAGGGCAAGCAGAACCTGTACGAGATCGACCAGGTCTACCCGGTCATCGAGCGGGCCAGTGAGCTGTCCGGTCGCGCCTACGGCGCGGACCACGGCGACGACGTGCGCTTCCGGGTCGTCGCCGACCACGTCCGCAGCGGACTCATGCTCATGGGCGACGGCGTCACTCCCGGCAACGAGGCGCGGGGCTACGTGCTGCGACGTCTGCTGCGCCGAGCGGTGCGCTCGATGCGTCTGCTCGGCTACGAGGACCCGGCCCTCCCGCAGCTGCTGCCGGTGAGCAAGGACCTCATGAAGGAGTCCTACCCCGAGCTCGAGGCGGACTTCGCGCGGATCGAGCAGGTGGCGTACGCCGAGGAGGATGCGTTCCGGCAGACCCTCGGCAAGGGCACGCAGATCTTCGACGTCGCGGCGGGGGAGACGAAGTCCGAGGGCGCCACGGTGCTGAGCGGCGCCAAGGCCTTCCAGCTCCACGACACGTACGGCTTCCCGATCGACCTGACGCTCGAGATGGCCGAGGAGCAGGGTCTGACGGTCGACGCCGAGGGCTTCCGCTCGCTCATGGCCGAGCAGCGGGCTCGCGCCAAGGCCGACGCCAAGGCCAAGAAGGGCGTGCACGCCGACACGACGGCCTACCGGGCCGCGCTCGATGCCAACGGTCCGACGGACTGGCAGGCGTACACGACGCTCTCCACCGAGTCCCGTGTCCTCGGGCTGCTGTCCGGCGGCTCCCCCGTCCCGGCCCTGTCCGCCGGCGAGGTCGGGGAGGTGGTGCTGGACCGCACGCCGTTCTATGCCGAGTCCGGCGGCCAGAACGCCGATGCCGGGACCATCTCCTGGCAGCTCGCCGGATCCGGCGGTGGCTCGGCCGACGTGCACGACGGCCAACGCCCCATCAACGGGCTCGACGTCCACCAGCTCCGCAACACCGAGGGTGAG
>JBQGDU010000039.1:0-2954 GCA_052039245.1 Aeromicrobium sp.
GTACGACGCCACCTCCGGCGCGGGGCGCCGGGTCTGGTCGCTGATCCGCAGCAGCAGGGCGATGATCGCCCAGTTCATGACGATCGACGATCCGCCCTGGGCCATGAACGGCGTGGTGAGACCGGTGAGCGGGATGAGCCGGGTGACGCCGCCGATGACGACGAAGACCTGCAGCGCCATCGAGACGGCCAGTCCTGCGGCCAGCAGCTTGCTGAACGCGTCTCGGCACGTGAGGGCGATGCGCAGGCCCCGCTCGACGATCAGTCCGTAGATGAGCAGCACGGCCATGAGGCCGGTGAGCCCGATCTCCTCGCCGAGGGAGGTCGCGATGAAGTCCGAGAACGAGAACGGGGTGAGCTGTGGGCTGCCCTGTCCCCAGCCGCGTCCGAGGATCCCGCCGTGCGCGAGGCCGAACAGGGCGTTGATGATCTGGCCGTTGGCGTCCGGGTTGCCGAACGGGTCCAGCCAGGCGTCGAAGCGGGTGCGGACGTGGCCGAAGGCGAGGTAGCCGAAGTAGGCGCCGGCCACGAAGAGCCCTCCGCCCACGACGAGCCAGCCGGGACGCTCCGTCGCGATGTAGAGCATGACCACGAAGAGCCCGAAGAACAGCAGGGAGGACCCGAGGTCGCGCTGGAGGACGAGGATGCCGACGCTGATCAGCCACGCCACGGCGATCGGGCCGAGGTCGCGGCCGCGCGGCAGGTCGATGCCCGCGAACCGGCGGCCGGCCAGGGCCAGGGCGTCCCGCTTGACCACGAGGTAGCCCGCGAAGAACACGGCGAGACAGATCTTCGCCGCCTCACCGGGCTGGAAGCTGAACGGGCCGACGTTGATCCAGATGCGGGCGCCGCGGATGTTCTGTCCGATGATGGGCAGCAGCGGCAGGATCAGCAGCGCGATGGCCACGAACCCGAACGTGTACGTGTAGGCCTGCAGGCGTCGGTGGTCGCGCACCGTGAACAGGACGGTGGTGAAGGCGAGCAGGCCGATGGCCGTCCACAGCAGCTGGCTGTTGGCCAGCGGTGAGTAGTTGCCCCCCAGGCACACGTCGGCGCAGCCGAGGTCGATGCGGTAGATCATGGCCAGACCGATGCCGTTGAGGCACAGGACGAGTGGCAGCAGGACGGGATCGGCGTACGGCGCGAGCCGCCGCACGAGCAGGTGGCCGATGACGGCCGTCAGGACCAGGGCACCGGTGAGCTTGAGCGCGCCGGCGGGGACCCGTCCCTCGACGCCGAGACCGATGGCGCAGTACGCGGCGACGCCGATCAGCACGGCGAGCACGGTGAGTCCGAGTTCGGCACCGCGGCGCTTGCGTGGCACGAGGCCGGTGGTGCGCTCGGTCATCGTGCCACCGTCCCGACGTCATCGGAGGCTCGCGAGTCGGCGTTCTCGTCCTCGCCTTCCGACGGCGACGGCGACGGCGACGGGGAGGGGGACTCCTCGGGCTCCGGCTCGGTGGCGAAGGACTCGAGGTCCTCGACGATCTTCTCCGCGTCCGCGCGGCTGGACGCCTCGATGCCCTCGCGCACCTGACGCGCCGTGAACTCCGGCAGCGTGTCGGTCTGGATGCCGGTGACCTGCTCGACGTTCTGCAGCGAGATGCCGGGGATGTCGGCCTGGACGCCGCGGTAGATGGTGACCTGGCCGTCGGACTCGGCCACGAAGTACTGGTCCTGCGACCAGCGGTAGCCGTAGACGGCGGCTGCGCCGAGGACGCCGAGGATGACCAGGAGGACGAGACCCCGTCGGAACCAGCGCCAGCGCGACGGGGGCTGAGGCGCGTACCGCAGCTCCTCGGGGTCGAGGGGACGCTGCTGGGACCGGTTGTGGGTGGCGACGTGGGTCTCGGCGGCCCCGAGATCCTGCCCGGTGCGAGGTCGCGGACCCTCGGCCGCGGCACCCACGAGCTGGGGCCGGCCGTCGGATGAGGAGAGGTGCTCGTCCGGATCGGCCGCGGCGTCCACGAGCTCGCCGATGACGACCGTGACGTTGTCGAAGCCGCCGGCCTCCAGCGCGAGACGCACCAGCTCGGTCGCGGCGACGTCGATGGTCTCCGACCCGAGCACCTCCTCGATGGTCTGCTCGGCGACCATGTCGGAGAGACCGTCGCTGCACAGCAGGAACCGGTCGCCGAGACGGCCCTCGAACCAGTCGAGGTCGGCCTCGTTGTCGTCGCGACCGAGCATGACGCGCAGCAGGAGCGAGCGGTGCGGGTGGACCCGAGCCTCCGCGGGCGTGATCTTGCCTTCGTCCACGAGGCTCTGCACGAACGTGTGGTCGACGCTGATCTGCCGGAGCTCACCGTCGCGCAGGAGGTAGGAGCGCGAGTCGCCGATGTGGGCGGTGGCGAAGCGTTCTCCGTCCCACAGCATGGCCTCCAGCGTGGTGCCCATGCCCTCGACCGAGGGGTCGTCGCGCACGAGCTCGCCCAGTCGCTGGTTGGCGTGGGCCACGGCGCGGCCGAGGGCGTCGATCGGATCGATGTCCGGGAGGTCGCGGTCGAGCTCGCGCACGATGTTCATCGTCTCGGCGGACGCGAGGTCGCCGGCGGCAGCGCCACCCATGCCGTCGGCGACGGCGATGAGCCGGCCACTCGCGTAGCCGGAGTCCTGGTTGGTCGAGCGTCGCAGACCGACATCGGTCAGGGCGACGTACTGGAGGCGCAGTGAGGTCATCGGGTCAGGTCACTTCCGCAGCTCGACGATGGTCTTGCCGAGGCGGACCTGGACGCCGATGCCGATGGGTGTGGGAGTGGTGATGCGCTGACTGCCGAGGTAGGTGCCGTTGGTGGAGCCGAGGTCCTCGACGAACCACTGCTCGCCGTTGGTGGCGAAGCGGGCGTGGCGGGTGGACACGTAGTCGTCGTCGAGAAGGATCTCGGCGTCGGTGCCGCGGCCGAGCAGGATCTGCTCGGTACCCAACGGCTCGCTCTGGCCGGCGTTGGGACCGTC
>JBQGDU010000040.1:0-2107 GCA_052039245.1 Aeromicrobium sp.
CAACGCGTGACGTCCTACGCGAGCCTCATCACCGGCGAGGAGGTCGCCCGGCGCGTGATGCAGGAGCTGGGCGAGAGCGGCGACCCCCGTGATCTCGCCGCGCAGATCAGTGCCAACGTCGAGCCGGAGACGGTGGTGCTGAGCGTCTCGGTGGTGGACCCCTCGGCCGAGCGCGCCCAGCAGGTGGCCCAGGCCACCGCGGAGGTCTTCACGGAGTACGTCGCCGAGCTGGAGACGCCTCCCGGCCGCACGGCGGCACCGGTCAAGGCCTCCATCACCGATCGCGCCACGACGCCGACGAGTGCCATCTCGCCGCAGCCGGTGCGCAACCTGGGCCTCGCGCTCGTGCTGGGTCTGCTGCTGGGCGTGGGCCTGGCCGTGCTCCGGGACGTGCTGGACACTCGCATCAAGACTCCTCGGGACCTGTCCCAGGCGGCCGGCGACGTGCCGAGTCTTGGCCACACGTCGTTCGAGAAGCGGGTGGAGAAGCAGCCGCTCATCACGGCCGACGATCGCAACTCCCCGCGGGCGGAGTCGTACCGCGTGCTGCGCACGAACCTGCAGTTCGTCAACGTCGATGCCGCGAGCCGCGTCTACGTCGTGACGAGCTCCAACCCGTCGGAGGGCAAGTCGGTCACGTCGGCGAACCTCGCCATCTCGTTGGCGGACGCCGGGTTCCGGACGCTGCTCATCGAGGGTGACCTGCGACGACCGAAGGCCAGCTCCTACCTGGGCATCGAGCCGACGGTGGGCGTCACCAGCATCCTGCTGCGGCGGATCTCCTTCGCGGAGGCCGTGCAGTCGACGTCGGTGGGCCCGGACGCGCTGGCCTCCGGCGCTCAGCCGCCCAACCCGGCCGAGCTGCTGCAGTCCGAGGCGATGTCGCGGCTGCTCGCCGACGCCCGCGAGCAGTACGACTACGTCATCAGCGACGCGCCGCCCCTGCTGCCGGTGGCCGATGCGGCGCTGCTCGCCGCGCAGGCGGACGGCGCGATCCTCGCGGTGCGGCACAACAAGACCACGACGGACCAGGTGCGTGGATCGGTGGAGCGTCTGGAGTCCGTGGGGGCACGGCTGCTCGGCACGATCAGCACGATGACGCCCCACGCCCGCAAGGGCTCTCAGTACGGATACGGCTACGGCTACGGGTACGCCCCCACCGAGAGCGCCGAGGGTGTCACCCGGCCCACGCCCGCCAAGGGACGCCGCCGCGCTGGTGGGGACGTCCCCGAGTGGGACCGCGTGGAGACGGCCGGTGGCCCCGCCGATGCCGCCAAGGACGCCTCGACCGCCCCGCCTCTGCAGGTCCAGCAACAGCGACCCTCGACGCCGGAGCCCCAGGAGGCCCAGCAGCGCTTGGAGGAGCAGGCCACCGTGGGACGGCGTCCAGCGAGCGGTGCGCCCGACGCCGGCACGTCGGCACCGGCCGGCATCCCGGCTCCCAGCCGTCGGCCCGCTGGCCGCCCCCGCCCGGTGCGGGCCCAGCCCGACGCGCAGGGCGACCGTTCGCGCCGACCGTCCTCTCCTGAGGACACTCCCGTCAGCGGCTCGCAGCAGAGCACCTCGGAGCGCGGGACGGGACGGGGCCAGGGCGGACGCAAGCGCTAGTTCGCGTCGGCGGCGGACCGCTCAGTCGCCGGGGCGGCTCCAGTCGTCGCCGTCGTCACTGACGCGCACTCCGCGGCCGATCCCTGCCACGAGCTGTCCGCCGCGCAGCACGAGCGGCCCGGCCTCGGCCTCCTTGCTCACGCAGCCGAGGGGGTCCCAGCTCTCACCGGCGTCGCCGGTCTCGAAGACGCGCAGCGTGCAGTCGCCGTCGGGCGCGGCGGCGTACCCGGCGGAGAAGCTGGTGAACGCCAGAGCGGTGGCGCCGGGCAGGGCACCGAACGGCGCCCACGTCTCGCCGGCGTCGTTGGTGCCACGCACGCCGCCGTCGCTACAGAGGACCTTGGCGTTGGCGTCGCTCACCGCAGCGACGGCGCGGGCCTCGCACCCTGGCATCGTCATGCCCTCCGGACTCTGCACCTCCGAGCCCGACGCCGGCACGGACCAGGCGGAGAACTCCTCCCGCTCGTCCCACGTCTCCCCGCCGTCGTCGGTGGCGAAG
>JBQGDU010000041.1:0-6652 GCA_052039245.1 Aeromicrobium sp.
GACCCGTGAGCAGCACATCCGCCGGGAGAAGGCCACGTCGAACATCTGCACCGCTCAGGTGCTGCTCGCCGTCGCCGCGTCGATGTACGCCGTCTACCACGGCCCCGACGGACTGCGGCGCATCGCACGACACGTGCACCGCGCCGCCGCGACGCTGGCGACCGGTCTGTCCCGAGGTGGCGTCGAGGTGATGCACGAGGCCTACTTCGACACCGTCGTCGCGCGCGTCCCGGGCGAGGCGGAGTCGGTCGTGCAGCGGGCACGGGCCGGGGGCGTGCACCTGCGGCTCGTCGACGCCGACCACGTGGGCATCAGCACCTCCGAGGTGACGACGCACGCGGACCTGCAGGAGGTCTGGCGCGCCTTCGGCGTCGGCACGACCATCCCGGAGACCGTCGGCTCGGCCCTGCCCGCGACGCTGGAGCGCGACGACGAGATCCTCACGCACCCGGTCTTCTCCGAGCACCGCAGCGAGACCCAGATGCTGCGCTACCTGCGCACGTTGAGCGACCGTGACTACGCACTCGACCGCGGCATGATCCCGCTCGGCTCGTGCACCATGAAGCTCAACGCCACCACGGAGATGGAGCCGATCAGCTGGCCGGGCTTCGCCGACCTGCATCCGTTCGTCCCCGCCGAGGACGCCGCCGGGATGATCGAGCTCGTCGAGACGCTCGAGTCCTGGCTGGCCACCGTCACCGGCTACGCGGCGGTCTCGGTGCAGCCGAACGCCGGGTCGCAGGGGGAGCTGGCCGGACTCCTGGCCATCCGCGCGTGGCACCGCGACAACGGCGACACCGAGCGGGACGTCTGCCTGATCCCCAGCTCGGCGCACGGCACCAACGCCGCGTCGGCCGTCATGGCCGGCATGCGGGTCGTCATCGTCAAGGCCGACGAGGCGGGCGAGGTCGACCTGCGGGACCTTCGCGCCAAGTGCGAGGAGCACGCCGACGACCTCTCGGCCATCATGGTCACCTACCCGTCCACCCACGGCGTGTACGAGGACGGCATCACCGAGCTGTGCGACGTCGTCCATGCGGCCGGTGGCCAGGTGTACGTCGACGGCGCCAACCTCAACGCGTTGCTCGGCCACGCGTCACCCGGTTCGTTCGGCGGCGACGTCTCGCACCTCAACCTGCACAAGACGTTCTGCATCCCGCACGGCGGAGGCGGGCCCGGTGTGGGGCCGGTCGCCGTGGCGGCGCACCTGCAGCCGTTCCTGCCGAGTCATCCTCTGCACCCCGATCCCGCGCGTCGAGAGGGCATCGGTGCGATCAGTGCGGCACCTCACGGCTCGGCGGGCATCCTGCCCATCCCGTTCGCCTACGTCTCGATGATGGGAGGCAGGGGCCTCACCGACGCCACGTCGGTGGCGGTGCTCTCGGCCAACTACGTCGCCACACGGCTCGAGGGTGCGTTCCCGGTGCTCTACACCGGTGAGTCCGGCCTGGTGGCGCACGAGTGCATCCTCGACCTGCGTGGCCTCACCAGGGAGACCGGTGTGAGCGTCGACGACGTCGCCAAGCGACTCATCGACTACGGCTTCCACGCCCCGACGATGAGCTTCCCGGTGGCCGGCACGCTCATGGTGGAGCCGACGGAGTCCGAGGACCTCGGCGAGCTGGACCGGTTCTGCGACGCGATGCTCGCCATCCGCGCGGAGATCGACCAGGTGGCTGCGGGGGAGTACCCCGAGGGGGACGATCCGCTCACCCAGGCGCCGCACGCCGCCCGCGAGCTGCTCGACTGGCAGCACGCCTACCCGGTGGCCACGGGGCTGTTCCCGACGGGGGATACCCAGGACAAGTACTGGCCACCGGTCGGGCGGATCGACCAGGCGTACGGGGACCGGAACCTCGCCTGCTCGTGCCCGCCGGTGGAGGCCTTCGCCTGAGGCGTGCCATGCCGACCGGATGGACCAGCGCTCCGCCAGCGTGCGCGTGGTGGAGATCATCGCCGACCTGCCCGTCGCCGACATCGAGGCTTCCCGCGAGTTCTACGCGGGGTACCTGGGCCTCGGTCTGGAGGAGTTCAACCTCGGGTGGGTCGCCCGGTTCACCGACCCGACCACCGGCGCGCACGTGCAGGTGGTCACCGAGGACGCGACGGCCCCCGAGCCTCCGGCGATCTGCGTGAAGGTCGAGGACGTCGACGCGGCCCACGAGGAGGCACGACGTCGTGGCTTCGAGATCGTCCATCCACTCCGCGACGAGCCGTGGGGAGTGCGGCGCTTCTTCCTCCGAGCACCGGACGGCGCCATCGTCACCATGGTTCAGCAGCACGCCCCCGCGCGGCGGCAGTAGACCCGTCAGGCGTTGGCGGCCACGATGGGCTCGGAGGTCGGCTGCTCCGAGCCGCCTGCCGGCTCCACCGTCACGGCGAACGCATCGGCTCCGGCCGTCCCCGGCGCGAGCAGCACACCCGGACCGTGCCCGAGCAGGCCGGCGGACTGTGCCTCGCCGTCGTGCATCGACCACACCTGGTAGACCTCGTCGTCGCCCAGTCGGGGAAGTTCCGAGCCGACGACGACGGCGTCACCGTGGCTGGCCGAGTGCATGACGCGCAGCTCGCCGCCGGTGGAGGCCGGGGCGGACACGAAGGCGGAGTCATCGGCCGTCATGACCGCTGAGATGCGGTCGGACTCGGTGCGCAGGTCGTCGGCGCGCTGGTGCTCCACGAGGAACCCGCCGACTCCGGCGACGGCGACGAGCGCCGCAGCGGCCACGGCCAGTCGAGGTGCGTTGCGCCGCAGAGCACTGCGCTGCGCGAGTGCGGTCACCACCGGTCGCTCCTGCGGGGTGGTCCTCACGCGCTCCAGCACGTCCCGGCGCAACGAGGGCGGCGGCGTCTCGGCGACCGCGTCGCCCAGGCGGACGGACGTCTCCTGGAACCCGGCCAGCTCGGCACGGCAGACCTCGCAGTGGTCCAGGTGCGTCTCGAACTGGCTCCGCTCGTGCGCGTCCAGGGCATCAAGCGCGTACGGCACCAGCAGGTCGTGCAGATCGGTGCTCATGATGCCTCCACTCCCAGGCAGTCGCGCAGCCGGACGAGTCCGTCGCGCATGCGGGTCTTGACGGTGGCGGGGTTCGCGTCCAGCAGGCTCGCGACCTCCGCATAGGTGTGGCCCTGGTAGTAGGCCATGGTGATGGACTGGCGTTGCAGGTCGGTGAGGGTCTCCAGGCAACGCCGCACCTGCTCGTGCTCCAGCCGGACCGTCACGGTGTCGAGCACGGTGTCGTGGTCGACGTCGGGTGACCAGTCGTAGGCGTTCTCGCGGTTGGTGGCCGCCTGGTCGTGCCGGACGGCGTCGACGGCACGTCGGTGGGCGAGGGTCAGGACCCAGCTCTTGGCGGAGCCGCGGCCAGGGTCGAAGCGCGGAGCGGTCTGCCACACCTGCAGGAAGACCTCCTGCGCCACTTCCTCGGCACGCGCGGGATCGCGGATCACGCGTCGGGCGAGCCCGACCACCGATGGTGCGAGGACGTCGTAGAGCGCGGCGAAGGCCTTCTCATCGCCCCGCGCCGTCCGGGTGAGGAGCGTCGTGGGATCCGGCGCGTCGGCGCCGTCGTCCACGGCGGTCAGCCGTCGTGCCTTCGCTGGCTCCTCCATGCCGCCCTCCTTTCCGAACAGGTTCCTACGCGGCATTCGGCACAGCCTCCAGGAGGGATGGGTCGGGATGAGGGGAATCTCGGACCCAGCCTATGTGCTGCGCCGTCGCACCGACGCGGCTACGGTCGCCGCCGTGGACACGTCATCTCCGATCCCGGCCTCGCGACTCGACACGGTGGTCGGTGCGGCGTCGCCGCGCGCCGTCGTCCTGGTGCTCCACGGCGGGCAGCAGAGCAGCTTCGAACCCGTCCGCGACCGGCACGCGAGCTGGTGGCGCATGGCGTGGCTCGCGCGCTCGATGGCCCGGTGGTCACGACGTGAGGGCCTCTCGGTCCTCCTGCTGCAGAACGCCGTGCGCGGGTGGAACGATCCGCAGGACCCGTCGCCGGTACGGGACGCCCGCCGAGCGATCGAGCAGGTGGCTGCGGCCCACCCTGGGGTCCCCGTGGTGCTCGTCGGCCACTCGATGGGTGGCCGGACCGCGTGCCGCGTTGCCGACGGCGTCGGCGTCGTCGGGGTCGTGCTGCTGGCGCCCTGGCTGCCGGACGGGGAGCCGACGAGCGCACTGCGTGACCGACACCTGCACGTGCTCCACGGGACCGCGGACCGATGGACCTCTCCGGCCGCGAGCAAGGCGTTCGTCGAGCGCGCGCGGTCGAAGGCCCGGGCAGCGACGTGGGAGGCGATGCCAGGGGCGGGGCACTTCATGTTCCGCCGGGTGCGTCGCTGGACGGAGTTCGTGGAAGACTCGGTCCGTCGGATCCTCGACGACGTGGATCCCCCGAGCGAGTCTTCGACCCAAGGACGTGCGTGACCCAGCCGATCGCGATCGTGGTGGCCATCCTGGCCCTCGGGGTGGCTGCGTACGCGGGCTGGCACACCTGGCGGCGTCGCCCCTTCAGCAACCCGCTCTTCTACGCCGTGGCGGGTCTCGAGGTCGCACTCGTCGCCCTGCTCGTGGGCGGCTGCGTGGCCCTGGCACGCACCAACCGCGACGTCGACGGCGTCCTTTTCGTCTCCTACCTCGCCACCGTCGTGCTCATCCCGCCGGCCGCAGTCCTGTGGGGGATCGCGGAGAAGAGCCGCTGGGGGACGGGTGTCGTCGTGGTGGCGTTGGTGACGGTCGCCGCGCTCGTCTTCCGACTGCTGGGGATCTGGGAGGACGTCGGTGTCTGAGCCCACGCAGCACGGCTTCGGCCGCGCACTGGTCGCCGTCTACGCGGTGTTCGCGCTCGCTGCCACGGCGCGCTCCGCCTACCAGCTGCTCACCAAGGCAGGCGACGCACCCGTCGCCTACTCGCTCTCGGCGGTCGCGGGGGTCGTGTACGTCCTCGCCACCGTCGCGCTCGCCACCGACCGACGATCCTGGGCCGCCTGGACCATCGGCTTCGAGCTGCTGGGTGTGCTCAGCGTCGGGATCCTGACGTTGGTCGACGCCGAGCTGTTCCCCGACGCCACGGTGTGGTCCGCCTTCGGTGCCGGCTACGGCTACGTGCCGCTGGTGCTCCCGATCGTCGGCCTGTGGTGGCTGCGACGGACCGGGAAAGAGAAGGCCCCGCGCACTCATACTGCGCGGGGACAGGACGATTGAAACCCGCCTCGGACCCGGACCCCGGTAGCGACACGGCCCGACGGCGGCTGAGGTTCGTGTCGCGATGGGATCTCGAGGCCCCGCGGCAGCGGGTCTGGGAGGTCTTCGGCACCCGGCTGGAGCACGCCGACCCCTTCGCGTGGTGGCCGGACCTGGTCGTCACGCACCGGGACGACGACGAGGTCCACGTCGAGACCCGCAGCGGACTGGGCTATCGCCTCCGGTTCCGGCTCCACGACCTCTGGTCGCAGGAGCCGTCGATCCTGGGCTTCGCCGCGGACGGGGATCTCCTCGGCCAGGCGACCGTGCTGTTCGAGGAACGTGGAGAACGCGCGAACACCGTGGTCATCACGTGGGACGTCGCGCCGACCCTGCCGTGGATGCAGCGGGGACGGCTGGTCCTGGCACCGGTGTTCCGGCTCACGCACGCGGCCGTGATGCGGCGAGGGCACCGCGCCCTCCGGGCCGAGCTAGGGCGCTGACCGCCCTAGAGGTCACAGGCGCGGCGGAAGTAGTCGTACAGGTCCGTGCGGGCCTGGTCGGAGATCGGCAGGTGGAAGGAGGCGCCGGCGCCCAGGTCGTCGCTGCGCACGACCACACCGAAGAGCGTGCCGACCTTGTCCTCGGCCAGCACGTGCGGGTCGCACCGGGCCGGGACGACGCGCATCGCGGTCTCGAGCGGCCCGTCCTCACCGGTGAGCGGCTCGTCCACGTCGACAGGGGAGTCGGCGGCCTGCCGGAAGAGGGGCGTGCCCTCGAAGCCACCGAAGCGCACGTCGTCTCGCTCGTCCGTCGGCGTTAACGTGACGGGGAGCGACGCGACGCCGTCCTCGACCTCGAGCTCGCCGACGTCGAGGACGGCAGCGTCCTCGACGGTCGAGCGCGCACAGTCACGATCCATGGACAGCGTCACCGCGCCGTGGGGGTCGTCGGCCGTCCCCGGGGACGTGACCTGCTCGCCGTCCCCGAGCCGGTAGGTGAGCTCGACGACGGCGGCGAGCTCCTGTCCGCACCTCGACGGGGGCAGCTCGAACTCGAGGTCACGGTCGTAGCCGGCGGCGACGGTCTCGTCGCCGTTCCACTCGACGGGCTCGAACCGCTCCGAGCGCAGGACGAAGCGCGTCACGTGCAGCGGATCCGCGGTCGGGTTCTCGATCCTGAGGAAGACCTCCCGGCCCTGTCGCTCCATCCGGGACTGGTCGAGGTGCAGGAGGACGCCGTCGGGCAGCGGCGACTCCTGGGGGTCGCCGGAGCAGCCGGCGAGCGCCAGGAGAGCGATGAGGAGCCCCGCCGTCCGACACACGAGCCCATCATGGGCCATGCACAGGCGAAGAAGGACGGCTCAGGCGCGTCCTGACCAGGCCGGCGAGAGTCGCACGACGTCGCCCACCACCGTCACCGCCGGCGATGTCGCACCGACGCGCTCGACCTCCTCCGCGATCGTCGAGAGAG
>JBQGDU010000042.1:0-1700 GCA_052039245.1 Aeromicrobium sp.
GTCGCCCTTCTTGGCCTTGCGATCGTTGTACGAGTAGACCAGCGAGTGGGTGACCTGCTCCTTGGCCTTGCGGTACAGGCGCGAGCGCTGGCCCCGGTAGCCGGAGGCCCGCTCGAGGACTTCGCGGCGCTTCTTCTGCGCGTTCACCGAACGCTTGACGCGTGCCACAGTGTTACTCCTTCAAATCTTCGTAAAGTTCCGGGGCGCTCAGAGACCGAGCAGCTTCTTGACCTGCTTGGTGTCCGCCTTCGACACCTCGGTCGTGCCGGCGAGGCGGCGCTTCCGGGTCGAGGACTTGACCTCCAAGAGGTGGCGGCGGTTCGTCTGCTCGCGGCGGAGCTTGCCCTTGCCGGTGATCTTGACGCGCTTCTTCATGCCCGAGTGGGGCTTGAACTTCGGCACGGTTATGCCTCCATGTCTGGGTCGAGGTTCTCGGAGCGACGACGCGGCTTCTTCGCCGTCGCGTTCTTCTGGTGTTCTTCGCGGTGCGCCTTCTCGGCCTCGGCCTCGGCGACACGCTCTGCCTCGCGCGCGGCGGTGGTCTCGGCCTTCTCGGCCTTGACCTCGGCCTGCGCCTCGGACTTCTTCTTGTGAGGGCCGAGCACCATCGTCATGTTGCGACCGTCCTGGCGGGCGTTCGACTCGATGAAGCCCAGATCCTCCACGTCGGCGGCCAGCTTCTGCAGCAGGCGGAACCCGAGCTCGGGTCGGTGCTGCTCGCGGCCACGGAACATGATCGTGATCTTGACCTTGTCTCCGGCCTTCAGGAACCGCACGACGTGACCCTTCTTGGTGTCGTAGTCGTGCTGGTCGATCTTCGGGCGGAGCTTCATCTCCTTGATGACCGTGTTCGTCTGGTTGCGTCGCGACTCGCGCGCCTTCTGGGCGGCTTCGTACTTGAACTTTCCGAAGTCCAGGAGGCGGCAGACCGGGGGCCGGGCCTGAGGGGCGACCTCGACGAGATCGAGATCGGCCTCGGCGGCCAGGCGCAGGGCATCCTCGATGCGGACGATGCCGACCTGTTCACCGCTCGGTCCGACGAGACGGACCTCCGGTACGCGAATGCGCTCGTTGACGCGCAGATCTGTGCTGATGGATCCTCCTGAGATCGGGTTTGGAGGACACGAAAAAGGTGGCCTCCGTCGAAGCGAAAGCCACCACTCGCACCATACGGTGCCGCGCGCGGTGAGATCGTCCGAGAACGACTCAATGCGGGTGACCCCCGGATCCGTGAACCCGGCAGGTGGGAGTGACCTCCACTTCGATCAACAAGACTAGCAGGCGATTGCTTCCCGACGGAAATCGACACGAAACATCAGCGGGTCACACTCGATCCATGATGTGGCGCGTGCGGACGACCCTGGAGGACAGGCCGGGCATCCTGGCCGAGATCGCCCTGGCGTGCGGGCAGGCCGGGGTGAACATCGCGAGCATGCAGGTCTTCCCGGGCGACCCCACGGTGACCGACGAGTTCGTCGTCACCGCGCCCGAGGGCATGACCGACGTGCAGCTCGCGGAGATCTTCGAGAAGGCCGGCGGCGGTCGGGTGGCGGTCACGCGCACCGGCCCGGACGCGCTCGACGACGAGGCCACGCGCTACCTGCGCGGCGTGCACGAGGTGCTCGAGTCCGGACGCGACGTCGAGAGCGTCCTGCGTGACCTGCTGGGCACGACTCCCCCGGACGTCCTGGACTACCGCG
>JBQGDU010000043.1:0-2191 GCA_052039245.1 Aeromicrobium sp.
CGAGGGAATCGTGTGAGGTGAGCTGTCGTCGGCGATCCGAGGACGTTGAGCTCGGCTCGAGAGGTTGAGGGGCTCGAGCGCGCCATCGACCGGGCCCCGTCGGCACCTCGGTGTGTCGATTGGCAGCACGCATCCCGTTGCGACGGCCCCCGCGAACGCTGAGGTCAACGTGGTCGGACGTGAGGCTCCACGAACGTGCCACGCGGCCTGTGCTGGGCCCGGTGGAGCGCCGCCGTGGCGACCACCATCACCACCAGGGTGAAGGCGCCGCCCGCGGCGACGGCCACGCGGGGGCTGGTGGCGTCGGCGAGCCAGCCGAGCGCCGGAGCACCCACCGGGGCGCCCCCCATCATCACCATGAGGAACGCCGCGACGGCCCGCCCGCGGAGCCCGGGGGCGGACGTGGACTGCACGGCGGCGTTGGCTGCCGTGGTCATCGACAGCGCGGCCATCGAGACCAGGGGCATCAGGGCCACCCAGGTCCAGTAGCCGGGAGCCACGGACGCGACGAGCTGGAGCAGACCGAAGCCGACGCCGCAGGCCGCCAGCCAGCGCAACCGCGCCCCGCCGGAACGCGCGACGGCGAGGGCGCCGACGAGCGAGCCGACGGCACCGGCTGCCGCAGCGATCCCGTACTCCCGCGACCCCAGCCCGTAGACGTCGACGACCATCAGCGCGGACAGCGTCACGAACGCCTGGCCGGCCACCCCGATCACGAGAGCACAGCAGAGCAGGAAGCGTAGATCGGGCCGGCCCAGGACATAGGCGAAGCCGTCGCGGATGGTCGGCCGGACAGTGGGGCGAGGAGGTGAGTGCAGCTCCGTCGCTCGGATCCGCCACAGCGCCACGAGGACGACCAGGTAGGAGAGCACGTTGGCGAGAACGACCCAGCCCGTCGCCACCACACCACCGCCGAGGGCCGCGATCGCTGCGCCGGCCGCGGCCGGTCCGACGAGCCGAGCGGTGTTCATCGAGGCTGAGTTGAGGGCGATCGCGTTGCCCACGTCGTGCGGCTCGACCAGCTCGGCCGCGAACGTCTGCCGGGCCGGTGCGTCCATGGCCGTCGCGACCCCGAACGCGAAGGCGAGGCCCAGCACGTGCCAGGTCTGCGCGACGCCCGTCACCGCGAGCACTCCGAGCGTGAGCGAGGGCAGCGCCATGGCGACCTGGGTGCACGTCAGGATCGTCCGTCGCGGCCAGCGGTCTGCCAGCGCCCCGGCCAGCGGACTCAGCAGCAGCGCCGGCAGGAGCTGGAGACCGGCACTGATGCCGAGCACGGTCCCACTGCCGGTGAGCACGAGGATCATCCAGTCCTGCGCGATGCGCTGGGCCCAGGTGCCGATGTTGGAGACGAGGGCCCCGGCCGCATAGATCCGGTAGGCGCGGATCTGCAGGCTGCGGAACGTGCGCCGACGCGGTGGGTGCTCGTGCGACCTCGCGGAACGTCCGATCCGGGTGAGCCGTCGCCAGCGTCGGTGATGCGGCGGGTCCTCGTCCTCGCGAGGGCGGCGGGCGGCTCTCACGGCCAGGCCGCCGTCTCGGCACGCCGAGACCGAGGACCGCGCACGTCAGCCGATCGTCACGACGAGGTTGAGGTCGCGGTCGACCTCGGCGGTCGCGTCCGGTCCGATGGTGCACGAGGACTCTCGTTCCTCGAAGACGGCGGGGCCGGGGACCATCGTGCCCGGTGCGAGCGCGGACCGGTCGTAGACCGTCGCTCGCACCTCCCCGACGTCCGGTAGGTGGATCGTGCGGGCCCCGCGGACCGGCTCCCCGGCCACGCGACCGCCGAGTCCGAACTCCTCGCTCGGGAGCGTCGCGGTCAGGCGCCAGCTGACGACCTCGGGCCGGCCGTCGTCGACCACGCGTCCGAAGATCGAGCGGTAGGTCTCGACGTAGCTGAGGCTGAGCGGCTCGGCGAGCCGACGGTCGAGCGGACCGGTCGGCACAGCGGTCTCGATCTCGTGACCCTGGCCGACGTATCGCATGTCAGCCGAACGGGTCAGCGTCATGTCGACGTCCGGGCCGAGCACGTGTCGAGCCTGCTCCTCCATGTCGACGTAGAGCGCCTCGACGAGGGACCAGTCGACCTCGGAGACCGGCACCCGACAGCTGCGGACCTCGTTCACCATGGGCGGAGCCACGAGGAAGCCGTACGCCGACATGACGCCGGCGCGCATCGGGACCACGA
>JBQGDU010000044.1:0-11699 GCA_052039245.1 Aeromicrobium sp.
CTCGCCGAGGACTACCTGGTGCTCTTCCTCGGCTGGGAGGGCGTCGGACTGGCCTCCTACCTGCTGATCGGGTTCTGGCAGCACAAGCCGTCGGCCGCGGCAGCGGCCAAGAAGGCGTTCGTCGTCAACCGCGTGGGCGACGTCGGCATGGCGCTGGCGATCATGCTGATGTTCGCGCAGTTCGGGACGTCGTCGATCGGTGAGGTCAACGCCTCGGTCGGCTCGGCCACGACGTCGGTGGCCACGGCGCTCGGTCTGCTGCTCCTGCTGGGCGCGTGCGGCAAGTCCGCCCAGGTGCCCCTGCAGAGCTGGCTGCTCGACGCGATGGAGGGGCCCACCCCGGTCTCGGCCCTCATCCACGCGGCCACCATGGTCACCGCGGGCGTCTACCTCGTGGTGCGCAGCAACGCGATCTTCGACGCCTCGGAGACGGCGCGCACGGCGGTCAGCGTCGTCGGACTCGAGACGCTGCTCGCCGGCGCCTGGATCGGCTGCACGAAGGACGACATCAAGAAGGCGCTCGCCGGCTCGACGATGAGCCAGATCGGCTACATGATGCTCGCCGCGGGCCTCGGCCCGGCGGGCTACGCGTTCGCGATCTTCCACCTCATCACGCACGGCTTCTTCAAGGCCAACATGTTCCTCGGCGCGGGCTCGGTCATGCACGGCATGGGTGACGACGTGAACATGCGCCACTACGGCGGCCTGCGCAAGGCCATGCCGGTGACGTTCCTGACGTTCGCCATGGGGTACCTCGCGATCATCGGCTTCCCCGGGTTCTCCGGCTTCTTCAGCAAGGACAAGATCATCGAGGCGGCGTTCCACCACTCCTTCTGGGTGGGCATGGGCACGCTGATCGGTGCCGGCGTCACGGCGTTCTACATGACCCGGCTGATGATGATGACGTTCTTCGGCGAGAAGCGCTGGCTGGACGACGTCCACCCGCACGAGTCGCCCAAGGTCATGACGGTGCCGCTCATCGTCCTGGCAGCCGCATCGGTGCTCGGCGGCGTGCTGATCCTCGGCACGTGGATCGAGCACTGGCTGGAGCCGGCGATCGGCGAGACCGAGCACCACGGCGCCCAGATGGGCCCGGTGGAGATGCCGGTCTGGGTGATGACCTCGATCATCACCCTCGTGGTCGCCGCCGGTGTCGCGCTCGCCTACGCCACGTACGGGCGTCGTCCGATCGCCGGGGAGACGCCCGCGGACAGCTCGGTCTCGCTGCTGTCCCGCGCCGGCCGCCACGAGCTGTACGGCAACGCGGTCAACGACGCCGTCGTCGTCCGCCCGACCCGGTACCTCACCCGGTTCCTGGTGTGGCTCGACGCCAAGGGGATCGACGGCTTCGTGACCGGCCTCGCCGACCGACTCGGCGACACCTCGCAGTTCCTGCGCAAGCCCCAGACGGGCTACGTGCGCAGCTACGCCCTCAGCATCTTCGGCGGCGCGCTCGTCGTGGTGCTCGCACTCCTGGCGGTGACGCTCGCATGATGCTGACCCTGCTCGCTGCCACCCCGCTCGTGGGTGCGCTCGTCCTCACGGTGCTGCCGCGCTCGAAGCAGGCTGCGCCGATGGTCAAGTCCGTCGCCGTCGGCTTCAGCGTGGCCACGCTCGCGCTGTCGCTGTTCATGATGTCGCGCTACGACGTGACGGCCGGTGGCTACCAGCTCGTCGAGCAGCACGACTGGATCGGTCCGCTGGGCGCCCACTACGCCCTCGGCGTCAACGGCATCGGCATCACGCTGATCCTCCTGACGACGGTCCTGGTGCCCATCGTCCTGCTGTCCGCGTGGGCCGACCGCATCCCGTCGTCGCGCAGCGTCAACTCCTACCTGGCCTGGATGCTCGTGCTCGAGGGCCTGGCGATCGGCGTGTTCGCCTCCACCGACGTCTTCTGGTTCTTCGTCCTGTTCGAGGCGACGCTGATCCCCATCTACTTCCTCATCGGCTCCTCCGGCGGCGCCACCCGCTCGTACGCCGCGGTGAAGTTCCTGATCTACAACCTCGTCGGTGGCCTGCTGATGCTCGCGGCTGTCGTGGGTCTGTACGTCGTCTCCGCCGGAGCGGGGGAGCCCAGCTACCTGCTCAGCGACCTCTCCGGTCTGGAGATGAGCCAGACCACCGAGCGGCTGCTGTTCCTCGGGTTCATGGCCGCGTTCGCCATCAAGGCGCCGCTGTGGCCCCTGCACACCTGGTTGCCCGACGCCGCCGGCACCGCCACCCCCGCGACGTCGGTGCTCATGGTGAGCATCATCGACAAGGTCGGCACGTTCGGCATGCTGCGCTGGTGCCTGGAGATCTTCCCCAACGCCTCGGAGTGGGCCAGCCCGGTCGTCATCACGTTGGCGGTCATCAGCATCCTCTACGGTGCGCTGCTGGCCATCGGCCAGGACGACATCCGTCGGCTCATCGCGTACACGTCGGTCTCGCACTTCGGCTTCATCATCCTGGGCATCTTCGCGTTCACCCACACCTCGACGGCCGGTGCGACGCTCTACATGTTCAACCACGGTCTCTCGACGGCGGCGCTGTTCCTCGTCACCGGCATGATGATCGCCCGACGCGGCTCGGCCAGCATCGGCGACTTCGGCGGCGTGCAGAAGATCGCCCCCATCATGTCGGGCATCCTGCTGATCGCCGGTCTCTCCAGCCTGTCGCTGCCCGGCCTGGCGCCGTTCATCAGCGAGTTCATGGTGCTCGCGGGCACCTTCACCCGGTCGGTGCCGGCGGCGGTGTTCGCGACCCTCGGCATCGTGCTGGCCGCGCTGTACATCCTGATCATGTACCAGCGGACCATGACCGGCCCGCTCGCGCCGGGCACCGAGGGCGTCACCGACCTCGAGCCGCGCGAGATCGCCGCGCTCAGTCCGGCGGTCGTGCTGATCGTCGCGCTCGGCTTCTACCCGCAGCCGCTGCTCAACGTCATCAACCCTGCGGTCGATGAGGTCGTCAGCGCCGTGGGGGTCGGCGACCCACCGCCGCGCACCGCAGTGGACCTGAGCCCGAACACCGACGACGCGAGCGATGAGGAGGCAGGCGAGTGATGTCGACGCAGCTCGTCGCCGCGGAAGCGGCCCAGATCCCCGCGCCCACCGTCGAGTGGGAGCTCGTCACGCCGCTGCTCATCCTCGGCGGCGTGGCCGTCGTGGGCGTGCTGGTGGAGGCGTTCGCACCCCGCAGGGGCCGGTTCACCGTGCAGGCGCTGCTGGCCGCGGCAGGCATCGTCGCGGCACTCGCCGAGACGGTGCGCGTCTACCTCTCGCTCGACCGGGTCGACGGCAGCGTCGTCGGCCGGGGACAGGCCGCGGTCGAGGGCTCGCTCGCCGTGGACGGTCCGGCCGTCGTCACGTGGGGCATGCTGCTCGTCTTCGGTCTGCTGAGTGTGGGCCTGTTCGCCGAGCGTCGGCTGGAGCGCGGGCTCAGCTCGTTCACCGGCCGCGCGGCCGACGTGCCGGGCTCCGACGACGAGACGCAGGCCGTCGCGGTCAAGCTGGAGCACACCGAGGTCTTCCCGCTCGCGATGTTCGCGCTCGGCGGCATGCTGCTGTTCGCGTCCTCCAACGACCTGCTGACGATGTTCGTGGCGTTGGAGGTCATGAGCCTGCCGCTGTACATCCTGTGCGGCCTCGCGCGCCGCCGACGTCTGCTCAGCCAGGAGGCTTCGCTCAAGTACTTCCTGCTGGGCGCGTTCTCGTCGGTCTTCTTCCTGTACGGCGTCGCGCTGGCCTACGGCTACGCCGGCGGTTTCGGTCTCGCCGACATCGACGCCGCCGTCGGCGGTCGCAGCGACGGGCAGAACCTGCTGCTGGCCTCGATCGCCCTGATCGCGGTCGGCATGCTGTTCAAGGTCGGCGCCGTGCCGTTCCACTCCTGGACGCCGGACGTCTACCAAGGTGCTCCCACTCCCGTCACGGCGTTCATGGCCGCCGGCACCAAGGCGGCGGCGTTCATCGCCTTCCTGCGCGTCTTCTTCGTGGCCTACGGCGACGCCTCCTGGGACTGGCGCCCCACCGTGTGGGCGCTCGCGGCCGTCACGATGCTCGTGGGCTCGCTCGTCGCCATCTCCCAGACCGACGTCAAGCGGATGCTCGCCTACTCCTCCGTCGCCCACGCGGGCTTCCTGCTCGTCGGTCTCGCCGGCGCGTACGTGGGGGAGGAGGGGCGGATCACCTCGGTCTCGGCGATGCTGTTCTACCTCGCGGTCTACGGCGTCGCCTCGATCGGCGCCTTCGCCGTGGTGATGCTGGTGCGTGACGCCGGTGGCGAGGCCACGCACCTGTCGCGGTGGGCCGGCCTCGGTCGTGAGTCGCCCTTCCTCGCCGGGTCGTTCGCGTTGTTCATGCTGTCGTTCGCGGGCATCCCGATGACGGCCGGGTTCATCGGCAAGTGGGGCGTCTTCAGCGCCGCGTGGTCCGGTGGGTACTGGACCCTCGCCGTGCTGGGCGTGCTCGTCAGCGCCGTGGCGGCCTACTTCTACGTCCGCGTCATCGTGCTGATGTTCTTCACCGCACCCACGGGGGATGGGCCGACCGTCGGGGTCCCGAGCGTGGTGACTACCGTTGTCATCGCCGCAGCGGCTGCGGCCACGGTCATCCTGGGCATCCTCCCAGGACCCGTGCTGGACCTGGCTCAGCACGCCGGCACCTTCCTGCGCTGAGCCTGACAGGAGCAGGCGTGGTTCTGGGCGTGGAGTTCGCGGACCCGACGCTGTCGACACGCGTCGAGGCGAGCGTCGAGCGCGCCGAGGCCGCGCTCGAGGAGGCCGTCCGCAGCTCCGATGAGTTCCTCGACGAGGCGGCCGGACACCTGCTGCACGCCGGGGGCAAGCGGTTCCGCCCGATGCTCGTCGCTCTCGCGGCCGAGCTGGGCGATGCCGCGCGTCCGGAGGTCACCACGGCCGCGGTGGTGGTGGAGCTGACCCACCTCGCCACGCTGTACCACGACGACGTCATGGACGAGGCGCCTCTGCGCCGCGGGGCGCCGAGCGCCAACGCGCGCTGGACCAACTCGCTGGCCATCCTCGTGGGCGACTACCTGTTCGCCCAGGCGTCCGACCGCGTCGCCACCCTGGGTCCGGAGGCCGTCGGGATCCAGGCGCGCACCTTCTCCCGTCTCGTGCGCGGGCAGATCCGCGAGACCGTCGGGCCGGCCGAGGGCGAGGACCCGTTGGCGCACTACCTCGACGTCGTCGCGGACAAGACGGGGTCGCTCATCGCCACCTCGGCACGGCTCGGCGCCATGATGGCCGACGTCGAGGACGACCAGGTCCGCATCCTGACCGACTTCGGCGAGCGGATCGGCGTCGCCTTCCAGCTCGCCGACGACATCATCGACGTCGCGAGCGAGACCGACGACTCCGGCAAGACTCCGGGCACGGACCTGCGCGAGGGCGTCCCCACGTTGCCGACCCTCTTCGCCCAGCGCTCCACCGACCCGGGCGACGCGCGACTGCTGGAGCATCTCTCCGGGCCGATCGACGACGACGCCACGGTGGCCGAGGTGTTGACGACGCTGCGCGAGCACCGCTCGATCGAGGAGGCGCGGTCCTACGTCCGCGCGCAGGCGGGGGAGGCCGCAGCGCTGCTCGACGGCCTGCCGGACGGTCCCGTCCGGGACGCCCTGCGCAGCCTGTGCGTGACGCTGACCGAGCGCGTGGGCTGAGTCGCCCGGAGGCTCGAGCCACGCTCAGGCCTCCCGGCAGGCGCAGCTCGGTTGCGCCCGCCGGACCTGCTCCTGGCCACCAGGGCCTCGCGGGACCGTCGACCAACCGGGCCCGGGTCCGCTCGCCGGGCGTGGTCAGCAGGCCTCGGAGTTCGCCGCGGTCTGCCGCAGGATGCGCCGTCGCCGGACCACGGCGTCGACCGTGAAGATCACCAGGGCAGTCCAGACGAGGACGAACCCGGCCCACCGAACCGGGCTCATGGCCTCGCCGAACACGAGCAGGCCGAGGACGAACTGCAGCAGCGGGCCCAGGTACTGCAGCAGACCGATGGTGGTGAGCGACAGTCGCGTCGCGGCGGCGCCGAACATCAGGAGCGGGATGGCGGTCACGACGCCCGTGCCCACCAGGAGCGCGGCGTTGTCGAGCCCGTGGTGGCCGAAGGTCAGCTCGCCGCGGAGCTGCAGGGCGAGCAGGAACGCCAGGGCCACCGGCGCCAGGATGAGCGTCTCCATCCCGAGCCCCTCGAACGCGCCGAGCGCGGCGCGCTTCTTGAGGAATCCGTAGGCCGCGAAGGAGCAGGCCACGAGCAGCGCGATCCACGGCGGGCGGCCGTAGTCGACGGTGAGGACCACCACGGCGAGGGTCCCGATGCCGACCGCCGCCCACTGGGCGGACGTGAGCGTCTCCTTGAGCACGAGGACGCCCAGGAGCACCGTCACGAGCGGGTTGATGAAGTACCCGAGGGACGTCTCGATGACGTGGCCGTTGGTGACGCCCCAGATGAACCCGCCCCAGTTGAGGGCGATCGCGACGGACGCGAGGGCGAGGAACACCATCATGCGGCGGTCGCGGGCGATGGTGGCGAACCGACCCCAGCGGCGGGTCGCCGCGATGCACACGAGCACGAAGACGAGCGACCACACGATGCGGTGCGCCAGCACCTCGAGCGCGCCGGCGGGATCGAGCAGCGGCCAGTAGAGCGGGAAGAAGCCCCAGCACAGGTAGGCCCCGACACCGAACGCCAGGCCGCCACTGGTGGTCCGTGGGGGTGCCTGACCCGATGTCGTGCTCACGCCGGGATGCTACGCCTTTCGTGTCGGCGCTCAGCGACCGCCGCTGCTACCCTCCGACAGTGCCCCGGCCGTCGTCCTGAGGGGGAGCTCGTGAGACGTGCCAGTGCGGTGACTGGGCTGCTGGTGGCCGTCGTCGGAGCGGTGTTCGTCCTCGTCGCCGTGCTGCGCGCTCCCGCGCCGTGGGTGTACTGGGTCGGGGTGGGCGCCATGGCCTGCGGCGTGCTCGCGATCGTCGGTGCCCGGTTGCGTCCGACGAAGGTGGCGGCGGGGGTCGGGGTCGCCGTGCTGCTCGCGGGTCTCGTCGCCGCGGTCGGTCCGTCGCGGACGGTGGCCGACGTCACCGAGACGGCCGTGCCGGGTGAGGCTCGGCTCGTCGTCCAGCTGGACGACCTGACGTACCTCAGGGTCCGCGGCACCCTGTGGGAGGTGGACTCCACCGGGCAGGCGCGCTCGTTGCTCCCCGTCGGTCGGGACGAGCTCGTGGACGTCGGTCCGGACTGGATCGTGCTGAGCGGTGGTCAGCGTGACGACCGGCGGCCGATCACGGCGTACTCGACCGACGGCGACGAGAGGTGGGAACGTCCGGCCCCCGAGGGATCCCGGGCGTGGCACCGGGTGGTGGCCGCGGACGACTCGCTGGTGGTCCTCGTCGGATGTGCCGATGGCGACTGCGTGCTGGAGGGGGTCGACGGCTCCGGGGAGAGCGTCTGGTCCCGGTCCGTCCCGGACGGGCTGTGGCGTCCCGGGTGGGAGGGGACCAACAACGAGGTCAGCGGACAGGTGCTCGCTGACGAGGTCTGGCTGCACGGCACGGGAGGACAGCCCCTGCGCGGGTGGACCACGACCGGGGACCGCGTGGGCACCTTCGCGCGCAGCGACGCCTTCCCCGCCGTCGATGACGCACCCACCGTGCTGCGCACCAGATCCGACGACGAATGTCTCCTGAGGGGACTCGACTCCGACGCCGACGAGGTGTGGCGGCAGACGGTGTCGGCGCAGGCCTGTGGCGGGGAGTCGCACTACCTGCAGTCCGGCGACATCCTCTACCTCGGCGACGGCCGGGTCGCGGTGGACCGCGTCGACGGGACGGTCGGGACGCCGGACTGGCCGCAGGAGAACCTGTCCGAGTCGGGGACCGGTCTGGGCGTGCTGCGAGTCGTCTGGAACGAGGCCAGGGTCGCGGACCCGATCACCGGGAAGGAGCTGTGGCGCATGGAGGTCGTCGACGGCTCCCTGGACACCCAGGCACCCGGTCCGCGGGCCGTTGCCGCCCAGGGCTGGGTCCGGACCCTCAATCCCTACGTCGCCCGCGGGACCCATCCCGTCCAACGGGGCGACGTGGTGGACGCGCAGGGAAGCCAGGTGGCCAGCAGCGGGGTGGAGGGGGACGTGGAGCAGGTCTCGTGCCTCCTGCCCGAGGCGATGCGACTGAGAGCGGCGCTCGATGAGGACCTGCTGCTGTTCGACCGGGGGGACGTCATGGTCCTGGTGAGATGTCGATGAGTCCGGGGGCCGGGGCCACGGAGGGTCCGGGCGTGGCTCCGCGCTGGTTCACCGAGACCGGTGAGGACCACTCCCGGTGGTACGTCGAGCGGTTCCGCACCCTGGCCGAGGAAGGCGCGGACCTCGCTGGTGAGGCCAGGTTCGTCGACGCGGTGGTCCCACCCGCGTCCAGGCTGCTCGACGCGGGCTGCGGGACGGGACGGCTGGCCGCCGCGCTCCACGCACGGGGTCATGCGGTGGTGGGCGTGGACGTCGACCCGATCCTGCTCGCCGCGGCCCGCGAGGACCACGTCGGGCCGACGTGGAGGGAGGCCGATCTCGCGACTCTCGACCTGGGCGAGCGCTTCGACGCCGTCGTCGCGGCCGGAAACGTCATGGTCTTCCTCGCTACCGGGAGCGAGGAGACGGTGGTGCGCCGACTCGCCGAGCACGTCGCCGCGGGGGGCGTGCTGGTGCTCGGGTTCCGGACCGATCGGCACGTCGGTGTCGAGGACGTCGAGAGCGCCGCCCTCGGGACGGGTCTGGTTCCGGAACACCGGTTCGCCACCTGGGACCTGCGGCCCTGGCGGGACGACGCCGACTTCGCCGTGGTCGTCCTCAGACGCTCCGACGCCCCGGACCGGCCCGAGGACGGCGACCGTGACGGTGACGAGACGATCGCGCCGGGTTAGGTTGCCTGCGTGGGCGATCGCTTCGAGGTCTTCGGGACGCAGCACGTCGTGGCGCTGGTCTTCTTCGCGCTCGGCGCGGTGGCCGTGGTCTGGCTGGGGCGCCGCGTGCGAGGAACGGCACGCGAGCAGTGGATCAACCGGGCCTTCGCGATCGGGATCGTCTGCTGCACCGTCCCCCTGCAGATCCTGCAGTTCCTCCCGGGAGAGTGGAGCCTGCGCACCTCGCTGCCGTTCCAGGTCTGCGACCTCGCGTGGATCGTGGCGGTCCACGCGCTCTGGACCAGGTCGCCGCTCACGGCGACCATCACCTACCTCTGGGGCATCGTCCTCACGACGCAGGCCATGATCACCCCGGACCTCGCGACGCCGTTCCCCGAGCCGAGGTTCCTGATGTTCTGGGCGATGCACATCCTCGTCGTCTGGGCGTCGTTCTACCTGGTGCCGGGCCTGCGCATCCGCCCGACCTGGCGGACGTATGCCGCGACGGTGGCGGCGACGCTCGTCTGGGCGGCCGGGGTGATGGTCTTCAACGCCGTCGTGGGGACCAACTACGGCTACCTCAACGGCAAGCCGGCCTCGGGATCGGCGCTGGACCTGCTTCCCGCCTGGCCGTGGTACGTCGCGGTCCAGGTCGTGCTCGTCGCCGGGGTGTGGGTGCTCATGGTCTGGCCGTTCGTGCGGCGGGAGGAGCGACGTGGGAACGTCGAGCCGCACGTTCGTCCGACGACCGAGGGCCCCCGCCGCGGCGAGGGCGGACAACGATGAGCAGGTCGGCCGTCGTGGTCGGTGCCGGCATCGTGGCCGGTGCCGGCATCGTCGCGGTGGCGCTCGGCGTGGCCGGGGTCGCCGCGGGTCCGACCCCGTGGGTCTACCTGGTCGGGCTCTCCGCCGTCGCCGTTGCGGCCGTCGTCCTCGCTGCGCTGCTGGTCCGTCGCCCTGCCGTGACCATCGGTGTGGCGGCGGTGGTCAGCGTGCTCGTCGCCTCGGCCGTCGTGCTGCCGTTCCGTGCGGCCGGTGACGTCGCGGACGGTGGGAGCGGCGATCGCCGGGCCGTCTCGGTCGTCGGTGAGGCGGGCGGGCGTCTCTGGCTGCTCGCCGGAGGTGTGTACGCCGTCGCGGCGGACGGCGTGCCGAGACGGGTGGTCCCCGACGAGGTCGCGGCCATGAAGCGGGTCAGCGTCGGCGACGAGCTGGTCGTGGTCGGAGGGGGCCCCTCGGCCCCGGACGACGAGCTGGTGGCGTTCGACCACGACGGCGAGGAGCTCTGGCGGCTGGATCCGCGGGGGGAGGACAGCACCCGGGAGGCGGTGGCGGCGGACGCCTCGTCGGTGATCGTGGTGGACTGCGATGCCGGGTGCCGTCTCGTCCGTCTCGGTGGCGGCGGAGAGGAGTCGTGGGCCCAGGACATCGGCGACGGGCTCTGGATCCCGACGCGCGACTTCACGCCGAACGACGGGTCGCTGCTGCTGCCCGACGAGATCTGGCTCGGCGACCAGACCGGGGACGTCGTCACGACCTGGGCGATGGACGGTACCGCGCGTCGTGACGTCGAGGGAGCCGTGGCGTTCCCGGCGGCAGGGGAGACGACGGTGCTGCGGTTCGCAGGCAGGGAGTGCCGGCTCCGTGGCGTCGAGGGCGGTGAGGAGCGGTGGCGGGTCACGGCGCCTTCCGCTGCATGTGACGGATGGGGGAGCAGCCGACGTGGCGGGTCGATCCTCTACCTCGGGGAGGACGGAGTGGCCGTCGACCGTCGGACCGGCGAGGTGTCGACCGCATCGCCTCCGCGGCAGGGGCGGGCGACGTCAGGTCCCTACGGCTGGGGCGCCGATCAGGTGCTGACCAGTGAGGACCGCTCCAGTGCGACGGTGCGGGACCCTCTGACGGGTGAGGAGCTGTGGTCGGCGCAGGGCGCGGAGGAGTCGGTCAGCGTGACGGTCGGCCCGGGCGGGACGGCGGTGCGCGTCCTCGGCAGCACGTTCAACCCGTTCGTCGAGCGCAGCGGCGAGGTCGACGGCGTGTCGACCCGCGGGGCGGCGAGGCTCCTCGTGGCCGCACCAGGGGCGACCGAGCCTGACCAGTGCACGGTCCCTCGAGGACGGGACCTTCTCTCGGTGCTTCCCGGCGGATCGGTGCTCGTTCTCGACCACGCCTCCGGGTTGCGGATCCTGCGCTGCGACTGAGGCGGGTCCGCGCGGCTCAGCGGTAGTTGACGAACTGCACCGGGATCTCGAGGTCGGCGCCCTTGACGAGGGCGATGACCTCCTGCAGGTCGTCACGCTTCTTGCTGGAGACGCGCAGCTCATCGCCCTGGATCTGTGTCTTGACCCCCTTGGGGCCCTCGTCGCGGATGAGCTTGGAGATCTTCTTGGCGTGCTCGGTGCTGATGCCCTGGCTGAAGCTGCCGTTGATCTTGACCTCCTTGCCGCTCTGACGCGGGTCGCCGGTCTCCAGGGCCTTGAGGGAGATGCCGCGCTTGACGAGCTTCTCCTTGAAGACGTCGAGCACCGCCAGGGCTCGCTCGTCGGCATTGGCCGTGATCTCGATGCCCTCCTCGCCCTTCCACTCCAGGGAGGCGCCGGTACCGCGGAAGTCGTAGCGGTTGGCGATCTCCTTGACGGCCTGGTTGAGCGCGTTGTCGGCTTCCTGGCGGTCGAGCTTGCTGACGATGTCGAAGGACGAGTCGGCCACGGATGCTCCTGGTCGTTGACGGGTGGATGGCGGTCGGGCCCTCCCAGCCTAGGGTGTGGCTCTCCATTCGCGCGAGCGGTCCGGGCGGCATCCGCGCCC
>JBQGDU010000045.1:0-1792 GCA_052039245.1 Aeromicrobium sp.
GGATCTGGAGCACGTCCGGGGAGTCGTCGTGCCACCGGGGCGCCACCGGCACCTGACCGTCGCCTTTCGGGCTCGCACGTCGGCGCGCGCGAGCGCCGCCCCGACGCCGCCGGCAGCAGCACCGACGGGTCCCGAGCATCCTCGAGTGAGCGCGCCCGACGTCAGGATCGACGCCGGGGGCTGCTCGAGGAGGGCCTAGGCTGCCGCGTATGGACGTGCTGGCGGAGGTCACCCGGTCGGGTCTCGTGGAGAGCAGGCACCGCGGGACGGCGGTGCTCGTGGAGCCGGACGGCGAGGTGGCCTGGTCCGTCGGCGACCCGTCCGTCGTCGTCTTCCCCCGATCGGCCAACAAGCCCTTCCAGGCGCTCGGGATGATGCGAGCGGGGTTGCCGCTGCAAGGTCGGCTGCTGGCGCTCGCCGCGGCGAGCCACTCCGCCGAGCCGTTCCACCTGGCAGGGGTGCGGGAGATCCTCGCCGAGGCGGGACTCGATGAGACCGCTCTGCAGACGCCGGCGTCGTACCCGCTGGACCCCCATGAGCACGCAGCCGTGCTGCGGGCGGGGGAGGGGCGTGCTCCGATCCGGATGGACTGCTCGGGCAAGCACGCAGCGATGCTGCTCACCTGTGTGCGCAACGGATGGAGCACGGACGACTACCTCGACCCTGTACACCCGCTGCAGCGCACGATCGCAGAGACCTTCGAGGAGATCGTGGGCGTCCCGGCCGCCGTCGGTGTGGACGGGTGCGGAGCACCGTTGTTCTCCGCGCCCCTCGCCGGACTCGCCGCGGGCGTCGCGCGGTTGGTCCGCGCCACGGCAGGGACGCCGGAGCACGGCGTCGTGGAGGCGATGGTGAGCCACCCCGAGCAGGTCAGCGGGACCCGGCGTCCGGACCTCGCGCTCGCGCGGGCCCTGCCCGGCGTCCTCGTGAAGTCCGGCGCCGAGAGCGTCGTCGTGGTGGGTCTGGCGGACGGCCGCGCCCTCGCCGTGAAGGTCGAGGACGGTAGTGAGCGGGCACTGTTCGTCATCGCGCACCGCGCCCTGCAGCTCGCCGGGCTCGACGCACCGCTCCTGCACGAGCGTCCCTCCGTGCTCGGCGGTGGCGAGCCGGTGGGGGAGGTCCGCCCCGCCTTCTGACGCGCCCCCGCGCCCCTCCCGCGATGCAGGTTTCCCACGAGTACATGGCTTTCCTGCGTCGTTGACAGGAAGTGTCTTGTCAACGACGCCAGTTTCCGATGTATTCGTGGGAGACCTGCAGGGGTGTGAGCCAGTTCGCATGCTCGTTTGCTTGCAGATGCTTGCAGATGCAAGCACCATGGAGACATGGCCAAGCTGAACGTGCAGGAGACCGTGGGCAACCTCGGCGAGTACCTGCGTGACCAGCGACGCCAGGCGCAGATGTCCTTGCGACAGCTGGCCGAGGTCTCAGAGGTCTCCAACCCCTACCTCAGCCAGATCGAGCGAGGCGTGCGCCGTCCCTCGGCAGAAGTGCTCGGCCAGATCGCCAAGGCCCTGCGCATCTCCGCCGAGTCGCTCTACGTCAGGGCCGGAATCCTCGACGTCGACGAGACCGGAACCCGGATGGTCGAGGACGCGATCGCTCTCGACACCCGCCTGACCGAGCGGCAGAAGACGGCTCTGCTGGACATCTACCGCTCGTTCGTCGGTGCCGATCACGTGGCGGACGACCAGCTCGCCACGACGGTCACCGAAGCCAACTCAGAGGAGAACGCATGAGCATCACCGACCAGATCAACGCCCAGGTCAAGGCCCTCGTCGATGAGGTCAAGACC
>JBQGDU010000046.1:0-2096 GCA_052039245.1 Aeromicrobium sp.
CATGAGCGCGGGCATCTTGTCCCACATGGGGCCGCCCGCGGCGTACGCCTGGAAGTTCGCGACGGCGTACAGGGGCTCGCGGAAGTCGGAGCGGTGCACGCCCACGCGAGCCGCGGCCGGGGGCTGCCGGTCGAGCCACACCTGGGTCCAGTTCTGCCCGTCACCGGTCCACTCGACCGGAGTCTGCCCGGCGTACTTCCCGGACCGCTCCGCGATCAGGCGGGCACCGTCGATGCTGATCTGGATTCCCCACCGGCCCTTCCGGCAGATCGCGTAAATCTGGCGGGCGATGGGGTCGAGCTGGGTGCGGCGGCAGTGCTGCAGGAACGCCTCGACGGTGGCGCGGGGGGCCAGCTCCTGCGCTCCGTTCCGGCCCTTCGTGACGAGGCCCGCGGCCTCCACGATTGCCTTCTCCTGGTCGTTCCACTGGGACACGTCGCCCGTCGTCGGCAGTGCGAGCTCGGTCATGGTCATGCTCCCTTCACGGTGAACCGGCGGGACGGCTTGCCCGCCCGCATGTACTTGTCGACATCGATGCCGTCTTCCTCGAGCGCGGCCCTCGACAGGGACCGGCGCGGCGCGGTCGTCTTCCACGTCACGAGGACGCGGCCCTCGGACACGAGCGCTTCGGCGTCGCCCATCTCGGCCTGCACCGACGTCTCGATGTGCTTGACCTCGGCGGCCAGCTCCTTCATCTGCGCCTTGAGGGACACGAGCCGCTCGAGGTCGGTGACGGTGTCGTCCCACGGCTCGACCTCGACGGAGGAGCCGTCGACGGAGGTGGGGTAGGCCAGCGGCATGTCCTCCGGCCGCGTCGGCTCCGGCTGGGTGCCCTCGGTGACGAGGCCCCAGAACTCGGTCGCCTCGAGCACGAGGTCGTTGATCAGCTCCTCGTCGCGGTCGAACGGGCCGAGGACGATCGGCTGCCGGTCGACCTCGGCGATGAACCAGAGGACGGTGCGGCCGGTGACGTGCGCGTACCAGTGGTTCTGCACCCACGCCTTCGCTGGGACGATCCCGGAGCGCCAATCCTTCGCGGCGTCGGTGTACGCGCCGGTCGTCTTGATCTCGAGGATTCCGTCGCGGCCGATGAGCCGGTCCGGGTTCGCGAGCATCCAGGGGCAGTCCTTCCGCGCCCAAGTGCCGGTGTTGCGGACGCGGTGCCCGGTGCGCTCGGTGAAGATGCGGGCGAGGGCGGGCTCGCGGGAGTGGCCGTAGTCGAACAGGGCCTGCAGCTCCGGGCCGATGTGCTCGGGCTCGGCGAGGCCGACCTTCTCGCGCCACAGCGCGAAGCGGGAGACGCTCCCGGTGTGCAGGTCGGCGGCGTTGCTGCCGCCGAAGCCCTCGGTGCGCTGGGCGAGCCACTCGGGGGTGCCGTCGGCGTCGGCGCGGAGAATCTGGTGGGCGGTGGCGGTCATCGGTTCTTCCTCTCGTACAGGTGGTTGGCGACGGTGATGGCGACCATGAGGAGCAGGCAGAAGCACTGCCAGCCGGCGAGGGGGTCAGGCACTGGCCTTCACCTCCTTCCTGTCGAACCAGGCGGCGAGGGCGTCGGCGGAGTAGCGCACAACGCGGCCCTGGCGGACGTAGGGCGGTCCGGTGTGCAGGTAACGCCAGTTGGCGAGGGTGCTCACGGAGACCTGGAGCCAGGCGGCGGCCTCGTCGGGGGTGAGCAGGGTGGGCGGCATGGAGTAACCTCCTGGTGTGTGTGGACGCCTCCGCTTCGGCGGGGGCGTTCTGCTGTCTCAGCGGATGAGCGCGCCGGTGTCGCGGCCCGGGAAGGCTCGGCGCAGGCCGGGGTAGAAGCGCTCGCCCGGGTTGGCCTTGCCGTTGACGACGCGGTAGACGGTCGAGTGGGACACGCCCATGCGGCGGGCGAGGGCGTAGTAGGACGCGATGCCCTCGGCGCGCATGTAGTCGCGCAGCAGTCCGGTGTTGATGGCGGATCGCTTCACCGGCCCCTCCTTTCGGTGGTTTCGTACGCACATTGCGTGCGTCGACGCACACTCTACGGGACACGACGGCGGCCCGCAACTCCACGCACGCCTTGAACGTATACGCACACCTGCAGGTGACGGCCGTGTGGAGCTGGATCA
>JBQGDU010000047.1:0-6483 GCA_052039245.1 Aeromicrobium sp.
AGCGTGAAGCCGCCCCCGGCGAGCGCCGCGCGGACGTCCCCGTAGGCGTCGGGCGAGACCACCACGGCCACGCTCGGGTGGTTCTTGGCTGCGGCGCGCACCATCGAGGGGCCCCCGATGTCGATCTGCTCGACGCACTCATCGGGCGACGCGCCCGACGCAACCGTCTGGGTGAAGGGATAGAGGTTGACGACGACGAGGTCGAACGGCTCCACGTCGAGCTCGGCGAGCTGGCGCACGTGGTCGTCGAGGCGCGAGTCGGCGAGGATGCCGGCGTGCACACGCGGGTGCAGCGTCTTGACCCGTCCGTCGAGGCACTCCGGGAACCCGGTGACCTCCTCCACGGGCGTCACGGGCACACCGGCGGACTCGATGGTCCGCGCGGTCGAGCCGGTGGAGACGATGGCGACGCCGGCGGCGTGCAGGTCACGGGCCAGGTCCTCCAGGCCGGTCTTGTCATAGACCGACACGAGGGCACGGCGTAGGGGTCGGGTCGTCATCCGTTCACGTCCTCCGGGGGTGGGTTTGGTGCGCCGGGGGCGGCGCGTCCTGCGTCGTTCGCTCTGCTTGGCCCGGCCGAGAGCGCGCTCATGCCTGAGGCCCGAGCCGCACGGTCCGGCCGTCGACCGTGAAGCCCTCCCGCGCGAGCCGTCCGACCCACTCGACGAGCATCGCCCGTTCGCTGGCCTTGATGCGCTCGTGCAACCGTTCCTCGTCGTCGTCCTCGAGCACCGGCACGGCCGCCTGCGCGACGATGGGGCCGGTATCGACCCCCGCGTCGACCACGAACAGCGTGCAGCCGGTGATCTTGACGCCGTACTCGAGCGCGTCGCGCGGTCCGTGCATGCCGGGGAACGACGGCGACAGAGCCGGGTGCGTGTTGAGGGTGCGCCCGCCGAACAGCGACAGGAACGCGGGCCCGGTGAGCTTCATGAAGCCGGCGAGCACGACGAGGTCGGGCTCGTGCTCGGCCACCGCGTCGGCGAGGGCGACGTCCCAGGCGGCCCGGTCGGGGTGGTCGTTCAGTCCGACGACGAACGTCGGGATGCCGGCGCGATCGGCTCGGGCCAGGCCTTCGATGCCGTCACGGTCGGCTCCCACGGCCACGACGCAGGCGCCGTAGTCGTGTGCGGAGTCCGGAGTCGTCGGATCCTGGCCGGTCGGCTCCCGACCGGTCGGCACCGCCGCGTCGATCAGCGCCTGCAGATTGGTTCCCGAGCCGGAGACGAGGACCACGACCCTCTGGGTCCGACGGCTGCTGGGCACGCACCCCACGATAGTGCGCGAGCGTGGCGCCGACGGCACCGCCCGCGGCGAGGACCAGGACCGCTACCAGCAGGACCGTCGGTCCGGTCGGGCCGACGTCGGCCATGCGGCCGGGCCCCACCGACCCGGCAGAGAGCAGGGCGAGAGCACCCACCGCGAGACCGGCGGCGCCTCCTGCGGCGGAACCGAGGCCCACACGTCGCACGAGAGCCGTCTCCTCGGGCACGGCGAGTCGCCAGCCGGCGAGCACTCCGGCGAGCAGCGGCAGGGCGCCCAGCACGACGACGACGTCGGGGAAGGCTCCGGGGTCGGGGAGGGCGGCGAGCACCGGCAGCCCGGGCACCGGACCGAGATAGGCACCGGTCAGGTCGAGCGAGGTGTCGGTGCCGAGCTGGACGCCCGGGCCCAGGACCACCGCAGCGGCCCACAGGACGAGCGTCGGGACGGCGACGACCGACAGGGCGCCCAGAGCGATCCCGCCGGAGGCGCCGGGGTCGAGGGCCGCCCACAGCTCCGCGGCCCGGTCGAGCGAGGCCGCGAGGAGCACGAGCACCATGACGGCGCACGCGGCGAGGAGCGCGCCTGCCCCCGTCGTCGCGGCCCTCAGGACGGCGAGCACCTCGTGGTGCTCGCCGAGCCGGCTCTCACGGTCCTCGGACCCGCGCCGGGCCACCAGGGCAGCCGTGACGCCGGCCACCACGAACGCGCCGAACGCCGCCCGGGGCGCGGACGTCGACACGCCGGCGGAGCTCGACGCGGCCGACAGGACCCCGGCCAGGATTCCCGTGGTGCCGGCGACGGTCGCCGCGTACGGGCCGGGCTCGTCGACCGGCTCGCGGAGCACCCGTCGGGCCGTGACGGCCACGACGAGGGCGACGACGAGCGTCCCGCCGAGGGGGACCAGGGAGATCGGTGTGCCGTCCACCTCCAGCCCCGAGCCGAGCGGCACGATCCAGGCCCGTGCGGCCGTCCGGAGCATCGCCGGGACGCCCGGCTCCCCCGCTGTGGCCACGAGCGTGACGACAGCGGCGGTCAAGACCCCCAGCAGCGTCGCCGCGACGCCGGTGAGCAGACCGGCACGCAGGTAGGGGGTACCGTCGGCGGAGGTCACGACGGTACGGGTCACGCCTTCCATCCAACCTGTAAAGTCAGGCCGTTGCAGCCAGCCACGCCGAGCACCCGAGGAGGCCGGAACCGATGACGCGCGTCGATGAGTTCAACAGTTTCTACGCCGCCACCTCGGCTGATGCGTTGCGCGTCACGTACGCACTCTGCGGCGACCGCCACGTGGCCCGAGACGCCACGATCGACGCCTATCGGCGGGCCTGGCGTGACTGGGCGAAGATCCGCGACCGCCGGCCCCTCGCGTACGTCCGCACCGAGGCCTGGAAGGCCGTCGCGCTGAACCGTGGCACGCACCCGCTGCGTCGTCGGCACGAGGAGGACGGCGACACCGACCTCCTGTCCGCGCTGCACGACCTCTCCGTCGACGACCGTCGGCTCATCGTCCTGCTCACCCTGGGAGAGACCGACCTCGCCCAGGCCTCGCGCGAGGTGGGCGTGAGCGAGGAGGAGGGCATCGAGCGGGTCGGGGTCGCGCTCGACACCCTCGAGAAGGCGCTGGGACACGACCTCGAGACGCTCGAGCGACGCCTGGTGGAGCTCGGGCACATCACCGGCGCGCTCCAGATGCCGCCCACCGAGGAGATCCGCAGCGCGGCGCGGCGTGGACGCCGACGCAACACCGTCCTGCTCGTCGCCGTTGCAGTGCTGCTCGTGCTGGGCGGCGGGTTCGCCGTCACCGACGGAGACAGTCTCTCCACGCAGGCCTCGATGCCGTACCGCGAGAAGATCGGCGCCGAACGGCCCGACATCGTCCTCGAGGCCAGCAAGATCTCCAGCGAGAACCTGCTCAACAGCAGCCAGGTCGCCGAGCTGGACCCCGAGTCCGCCTGGCGCACCACCGCCACCGACGACGACCCCACCAACCAGACCCCGTACGCCACCTGCCCGACCCGCCGCTTCGCCGACGACGACCCCGCCAACGTCTTCCTGCGCACGTTCGAGTCCGAGGGCGACACCAACGCCCGCGTCGCCCAGTCCATCGAGGTCTCCGGCTCCGACGACGAGGCCACCCAGGCCTATCGCACGACGATGAGCTGGTACGCCGACTGCGCGCACCCCCGCGTCCAGCTCACCGGCTCCTACGTCGTCAAGCGTCCCTTCGGCGACTTCCGCATCATGCAGCTGCGCTCGCACCGCGACCCCGAGCGCGTCTTCACGGTGGGCTTCACCCACTCTGGCAGCGTCAGCAGCACCGTCGTCCACGAGCAGAACGGCTCGGAGGGTCCGGAGATCGGTGACTTCGCGAGGATGCTCAACACCTCGGTGGCCAAGATCTGCCGCGACAGCGGCGGACAGTGCAGCGACGAGGTCGAGGTGGCCGCCGCCCCACCCCCACGCACGAGCGAGTCCTCCCAGTTCCTCGGCATCGTCGACCTGCCTCCCGTGGCCGACATCGACCGGGTGTGGTCCGGGACCGACCCGTTCGAGCCGGAGAAGGACCAGAATCCCGCGGCGACGTTGTGCGACGAGACCAGCGCGACGGGCAAGTCCGTCGACGACGCCCGATCTCGCATCTTCGTCATCCCGCAGGCCGAGAACCTCCCGAAGGAGTTCGGCGTGGCGGAGACCGTCCTGACGATGTCGTCGGAGAAGGCCGCCAAGAGGGTCCTCACCCGGACCCGCGACCGGCTGGCCGGGTGCGAGGACGACAACCTGTCGGCCCAGGTCGAGAAGACCGAGGACGTCAAGGGCGACTCCCTGGTGGGCGCCACCTGGCTGGTGCGGTTCGAGGTGGAGGACGGCGAGGACGTCGTCTACCGCATGGGGACCGTGCGCCGTGGCGCCTCGATCGCCCAGGTGCTCTTCACGCCGTCCGGCGACTACGACATCTCCGAGGGCGCGTTCGCCAACCTCGTCTCACGAGCCGGTGAGCGTCTCGCCTACCAGGAAGAGCTGGCCGACACGGCCGAGTGACGGCCGGGGCGACGTGATCTCGATACGCCGGTGCCAGCTCCTTCGTCGCGGCACCGGCTACTCGATCACCGAGACGCGGCCGATGCGTGTCACCGATCAGCCCGCCCCCAACGCCCGCGCGGCGCGACCCTCACCGGTCGAGTGATCCGACCCCCACCGGTCGAGCACCCCCACCCCCCGCCGGTCGAGTAACCCGACCCTCGCCGGTCGAGTAGTGCGGACCGCTGGGGGTACCTCCCTGCACGGAGCGCAGCGGAGTGCTTGGGGGCCGAAGGAGCCGGTCCGCACGTATCGAGACCGCCACGCCCCGACCCACTCGTCCCCGAGCACGACGACGCCCCCGGGTCCGTCCGGACCCGGGGGCGTCGTGCGTGAGTGCCTCGTCAGAGGGACTGCAGGATCTCCCGCATGAGGGTTGCGGTCTCCGACGGCGTGTTGCCGACCTTGACGCCGCCGGCCTCGAGGGCCTCCTTCTTGGCCTGCGCGGTGCCCGAGGACCCGGAGACGATGGCGCCGGCGTGGCCCATCGTCTTGCCCTCGGGGGCGGTGAAACCGGCGACGTACCCGACGACCGGCTTCGTCACGTTGGCCTTGATGAACTCGGCTGCGCGCTCCTCGGCGTCGCCACCGATCTCGCCGATCATCACGATGGCCTTGGTCTCCGGGTCGGCCTCGAACGCCTCGAGGGCGTCGATGTGGGTGGTGCCGACGATCGGGTCTCCGCCGATGCCGATGGCAGTGGAGAAGCCGAAGTCACGCAGCTCGAACATCATCTGGTAGGTCAGCGTGCCCGACTTGGACACCAGACCGACCGGGCCCTTGCCCGCGATGTTGGCCGGCGTGATGCCCGCGAGCGCCTCCTCCGGCGTGATGATGCCGGGGCAGTTCGGGCCGATGATGCGGGTCTTCTTCCCCTGGGCGTAGGACCAGAACTCCGCGGAGTCCTGCACCGGGACGCCCTCGGTGATGATGACCAGCAGACCGATCTCGGCGTCGATGGCCTCGATGACGGCGTCCTTCGTGAACGCCGGCGGCACGAAGGCCACGGAGACGTTCGCGCCGGTCTTCTCCATCGCCTCGGAGACCGAGCCGAAGACGGGCAGCTCCACCTCGGCGCCGGAGGCGTCGGTGTGGGTGACCGTGGTGCCGGCCTTGCGGGCGTTGACGCCGCCGACGACGTCGGTGCCGGCGGCGAGCATCCGCGCGGTGTGCTTGGAGCCCTCACCGCCGGTGATGCCCTGGACGATGACCTTCGAGTCCTTGTTCAGGTAGATCGACATGGTTGTTCTCCGTCCTCAGGCGTTGTTCGCCAGCTCGGCGGCCTTGTCGGCCGCACCGTCCATCGTGTCGACCTGCGTGACGAGCGGATGGTTCAGCTCGTCCAGGATCGCGCGTCCTTCGAGGACGTTGTTGCCGTCGAGGCGGACGACGAGCGGCTTGGAGGCGTCGTCGCCGAGCAGCTCCAGGGCACCCTTGATGCCGTTGGCCACCGCGTCGCACGAGGTGATGCCGCCGAAGACGTTCACGAACACGCTCTTGACCTGGTCGTCGCCGAGGATCACGTCGAGGCCGTCGGCCATGACCTGCGCCGAGGCGCCACCGCCGATGTCGAGGAAGTTGGCCGGCTTGACGCCATCGTGGCTCTCACCCGCGTACGCGACGACGTCGAGCGTGCTCATGACGAGCCCGGCGCCGTTGCCGATGATGCCGACCTCGCCGTCGAGCTTGACGTAGTTGAGGCCCTTGTCCTTGGCCTTGGACTCCAGCGGGTCCTCCTCCTCGCGGATGGCGAACTCCTCGTGCTCGGAGTGGCGCACCTCCGAGGCGTTCTCGTCGAGGGAGACCTTGCCGTCGAGAGCCTCCAGCTTGTCGCCCTCCAGGCGCGCCAGCGGGTTGACCTCGACGAGGGTGGCGTCCTCCTCGGTGAAGACGCGGTAGAGCGCCTCGATCATCGAGACCGCCTGCTCGAAGACCGGCTCGGGGAACGCAGCCTCGGTGGCGATCTCCCGCGCCTTGGCCGCGTCGACGCCGGTGCCGGGGTCGATGGCGATCTTCTTGACGGCGTCGGGGTTGGTCTTCGCGACCTCCTCGATCTCGACACCGCCCTCGACGCTCGCGATGCAGAGGTAGCTGCGGTTGGAGCGGTCGAGCAGGAAGGAGAAGTAGTACTCCTCCTCC
>JBQGDU010000048.1:0-8404 GCA_052039245.1 Aeromicrobium sp.
GGTTGCTCAGGCACCGATGGCAACGGGTTCGGTCGTGCTCCACAGAGCACCGCGACCGGTACCGATGTCCACAGGGCGACGCCGACCGGATTCCGGATCAGGTTCACACGGACTGAGATGGGCACGTGCGTACACCTCGTCCGGTTCCCGAGGAGCTCACTCGCGGAGCGTTCCACCGCCGACGCGCTGCCGAGCTCGGCGTCACGTCGCGCATGTTGCAGCACCCGCGCTTCGTGTCGGTCTTCCCCTCGGTGTACCGACTCGCGACGACCACGCTCAGCCCGTCCGAATGGGTCGGCGCGGCGACGTTGACCCTTCCCCACGATGCGAGCGTCAGCCACCAGTCTCGCCTCGTGCGCCTGGGGCTGATCCGCGGAGACCTGTTTCCCATCCACTTCACGATCGGCCGCGACCTCCACCTGCCCGAGCTCCCCGACATCTTCCTCCACCGAACCGTCCAGATGCCCCACCACACCGAGCACGGCGTCAACGTCGCCACAGCAGTCATCGGCAGCGCGTCGATGCTGCGTCTCCTCGACGTCGTCGTGGTCATCGACTGGCTCCTGCACCGTGAGCACCTGCGGCCGGAGGCGCTGCACCTCACCCTCGAGAAGGAGCACTGGCGACCAGGGGTGGAGGCCACACGAGAAGCACTGCCTCTGATCGACCGACGATCGGCGAGTGTCAAGGAGTCCGAGGTGCGGTGCTTCCTGGTCGCCGCAGGGCTGCCGGCGCCGGAGCCCAACGTCGACCTCTTCGACGAGGGCGGGACGTTCGTCGGGCGCGGCGACCTCGTCTACCGGGGCTTGCGGTTGGTCATCGAGTACGAGGGGCTCCAGCACGCCTTCGACGTACGCCAGTTCGAGCACGACGTCGGCAGGTACGCCGGGTTCCGTCGGAGCGGCCTCGCCTACGTCCAGGTGACGTCGAGAATGGTTGCATCTCCCCGCACCCTGGTCGGGACGATCCATCGAGCGATGGTCGAGCGTGGGTACGACGGACCCGCTCCTCGGTTCGGTCATCGGTGGCGTCGCTTGTTCGCCGACCCTCCGCCGTGGCGCCATCTGAAAGGTCGGGCCTGACTCCCTTCGGTGCCTGAGCAACCCAAAGGCGGCTCATTCAGTTGCTCAGGCACCAAAGTGGGAGGCGGAGACCGCTTTCGGTTGCTCAGGCACCGATGGACGGCTGGGACCCGGCCGGGGGTGGCAGGATGGATGAGGTGAGGGAGCGGACGCGGCTGTGGGGGTGGCTCGCGTCGATCGGACTCGCGGTCGTGGCACTCGTGCTGCGGCTCTGGGACCTCGGCCACCCGCGTCGGCTCGTCTTCGACGAGACCTACTACGCCAAGGACGCCTGGTCGCTGTTGCAGCACGGCTACGTCCAGCAGTTCACCGATCGCGCCAACGAGCGCATCGAGAGCGGAGTCCTCAGCAACCTCAGCACCGAGGCACCCGCACAGATCGCCCACCCCGACGGCGGCAAGTGGCTCATCGCCGTCGGGGAGCAGCTGTTCGGCATGACCCCGTTCGGCTGGCGGTTCTCGGCGGCCGTCGTCGGCGCGCTGACCGTGCTCGTCCTCGCGCGGCTCGTGCTGCGACTCACCGGCTCGGTATGGATTGCCGCGCTCGGCGGCCTGCTGCTGACGTTCGACGGGCTGCACTTCGTGATGTCCCGCACGGCCCTGCTCGACGTGTTCCTCACCTTCTGGGTGGTGTGCGGCGTCGCGTGCCTCGTGGCCGACCGCGACTGGATCGCCGACCGGTTGCAACGACTGCGGCCCGTGCGCCCGTGGCAGCTGGCCGCCGGCGTCTGCTTCGGGATGGCCTGTGCCACCAAGTGGAACGGCCTCTACGTGCTCGCCGCCTTCGGCGTGCTGGTGGTCGTCTGGGAGGTCGTCGCGCGCTGGCAGGTGCGGCGCGTGACGGGCGTCGGTCGCTCGGTCCTCGCCACGACGTTCCTGGTGGGGTTGCCCGCGTTCGTGTCCCTCGTCGTCGTGGCGCTCGTCGTCTACGTCGTCACGTGGTCCGGCTTCCTGTGGCACCACGACCTGTACGCCCAGACGTTCGGCGCCGGCGACGAGCCCTGGGGCGACTGGGTCGACTCCCCCACGCCCGGCGTGCTCGGCAGTGCCCTCGACGCGATGCGCACCCTGTGGCACTTCCACGTCCTGACGTGGGACTTCCACACCGGGGACTACCTCGCCGAGGCGACACACCCCTACTCCTCGCACCCGTGGGGCTGGCTCGTCCTGGAGCGGCCCGTCGCCTTCGACGCCGTCAACGACATCCCAGCGACCGAGTGCGGTGCCGCGAAGGACTCCTCGTGCATCCGCGAGGTCCTCGCCGTCGGCAATCCCGCGGTGTGGTGGACGGGGACCCTGGCGCTGCTGTTCTCGCCACTGTTCTGGCTGCTGCGCCGCGACTGGCGTTGGAGCGTCCCCCTCGCCGCCGTGGCCGTGTCCTGGCTGCCGTGGTTCCTCGGCTCGGGCCGTCCGATCTTCCAGTTCTACGCGGTCGTCATCGTGCCGTTCCTGATCGTGACCGTCTGTCTCGCGCTCGACGTGTTGCGCACCCGCGCCGCCACGCCGCGTAGCCGCTACGTCGTCTGGTCCCTCGGAGGCATCCTGGCGGTGGTGACGGTGGCCCTGTTCTGCTGGTTCCACCCCGTCTACGTCGGCGACCTCATGACCCGCGAGGCCTGGGAGTCGCGGATGTGGTTCGCGACCTGGATCTGAGCGCCGTCACTCCTTGCCGGCGAGCGCCAGGCGCAGGATCCAGGCGACGTCGTCGGCGGCCTGCGCCGCCGGCTTGGACGGTCGGGTGACGAACGACAGGACGAGCCGCACCACCACCTCGACGGCGACGTCCAGCTCGGCGTCGTCGAACGGCAACGGCGAGAACCCGTCGATGAGCGACTGCTTGACCACCAGTGACGCGGTCTCGACGATCTCCCCGGACTCCGTGGTGAGGATGGCGAGCAGGTCCCCGTCCTGCTCACTGGGCACCGAGGTGACGATGGTGCGCACGAGCAGGCTCTTCTCGCCGAGCTCCAGCGCGCCCTCGCAGGCCGCGCGGACGGCGGACACGAGATCGGTCTCGGCGGCCATCCGGGTGCGGACGACCTGCAGGAAGCGATCCAGCTCCCGCAGGGCGAGGGCCTCGGCCAGGGCGTGCTTGGTGCCGAGCTCGTTGTGGACGGTCTGTCGGCTCACCCCGGCCAGGCCGGCGATGCGTGACATCGTCACGGTGGACCAGCCGTCGGTCTCGACCACGTGCTGAGCGGCGTCGAGGAGGCGGTCGCGGGTGCTCGGCACTGAACCAACGTACCCGGGGCCGACGACCCGGGACTCGCCATGCTCGAGCGTCGTCATGGTCAGCCGCTCACGGTCACGAGGGCGTCGGCGAGGTCGGCGGCGTCGTCCGCGAGGACGTCGACGTCGGGGCGAGCCCGGTCCGCGATCCACGCCCGGGCGGTCCGTACCTCGCGTGGACGGCCCACGGTGACGGCACCGCGCAGCACGCCGCCGTCGAGGAAGAACGCCGTGAAGTCACGGTCGTCGAGCGACCCGCGCACCACGACGTCGTGTGCGGCCTGCGGCCACCCGGTCACCTGGATCGTGCAGTCGTACTGGTCGGACCACGCCCAGGGCACCTCGTGGAAGCCGCTGCCCTGCCCGGCGACCGCCTTGCCGACCGCCGTGCCGTGGTTCTGGGCGTTCTGCCAGTGCTCGACGCGGTGGGTGGCGCCCAGGACGTCGTTGGGCATCCGCGCGACGTCGCCCGCCGCCCACACACCGGGCACGCTCGTGCGGCCGAGCTCGTCGACGACGATGCCGCCCCCGTCCTGCGGAGCTGCCACCTCGACGCCGGCCTCGAGCGCCAGGCGGACGTTGGGCTCCATGCCGACGGAGAGGACCACGACGTCACCAGTGAAGGAACGTCCGTCCTCGGTGGAGACCGTGACACCCTGGGCGTCGTCCTCGATGGTCGTGATGCTCACGCCGGTGTGCAGCTCGGTGCCGTGGTCGCGGTGCAGGTCGACGCACCACCGGCCGAGCACCGGCGGGAGCACGTGCGGCATCGGCAGGTCGGCGGCCTCGAGCACCGTCACCCGCGCACCGGCGGCGCGAGCGTTGGCAGCGATCTCCGAGCCGATCAGCCCGGCCCCGACGACGAGCACGTGCGCGTCGGCTCGCAGCTCCGCCCGCAGGGCGTCCGCGTCGGTGAGGGCGCGCAGGGTGCGCACACGCGGTGACGTGCTCGCTCCCAGCTCGCGGGCGCGGCCTCCCGTGGCGAGCACGAGCGAGCCGTAGGTCACCTGCTCCCCGTCGCCGAGGGTGACGGTGCGCGCATCGACGTCGACCGACGTGACCTGGACGCCCGTCCGCAGGGCGATGCGTTGCGTCTCGTACCACTCGGCCTTCTTGATGCGGATGTCGTCAGGACCCTTGTCGCCGCGCACGACCTCCTTGGAGACGGGCGGCCGACGGTAGGGCAGCTGTTCCTCGTCGCCGAGGAGGACGATGTCGCCCTCGAACCCCGCCGCCCGCGCACCACCGGCCGCGCTGACCCCGGCGATGCCGGCACCGACGACGACGAGCGGCCCGGACCCGGAGACCTCAGAGCTCATCGGCTCAGACCTCGACCATCGTGAAGTCGGCCTTGGCGGCCCCACAGTCCGGGCACGTCCAGTCGTCGGGGATGTCCTCCCACTTCGTGCCGGGAGGGAATCCCTCCTCCTCCCAGCCCTGGGCCTCGTCGTAGACGAATCCGCACTGCTGGCACTCCCAGGTCTTCACTGCTGCGCTCCCTGCTCGGCCTGTCGGGTGGCTCCCGCCTGCGCCTGCTGGGCGGCGGCACGGTTCTCGGCACTGTTGATGTTGCCGTCCTGGTCGTTGCCGGTGAACTCCTCGACGGGCACGAAGTCGACCTGCTCGCGCACGCCGCAGTCCGGGCACGTCCAGTCCGGGTCGATCTCCGCGAACGGCGTGCCGGCGGGCCAGCCCTCGCGCGGGTCGCCCTTCTCCTCGGCGTAGACGTACTCGCAGTTGGGGCACACGTACTCGGCCATCAGGCGGCTCCCTCCAGGTCGCTGTCCTGCGCACCGTACTTGGCGAGGTACTTCTCCGCCGTGCGCGGATGCAGGTTGGCCTGCGTGACGTCGCCGTCGTAGTGGGACAGGACTCGCTTGTCCATCACCGCACGCCAGACTCCGGGGATCCAGGAGAGGACGATCATCCCGGCGTAGCCCGTGGGCAGGACCGGCGCCTCCTTGAAGTCGCGCAGTGCCTGGTAGCGACGTGTGGGGTTGGCGTGGTGGTCGCTGTGCCGCTGCAGGTGGTAGAGCAGCACGTTGGTGCCGATGTTGTTGCTGTTCCAGCTGTGCGAGGGGTTGACCCGCTCGTAGCGGCCGGACTCCAGCTTCTTGCGCTTCATGCCGTAGTGCTCGAGGTAGTTGACGCTCTCCAGCAGCCAGATGCCGAGCACGGCCTGGAGCACAAGGTAGGGGAAGATCTCCCAGCCGAAGGCGATCATCACCGCACCCCACAGGACGATCGAGAACGCCCAGGCGTTGATGAGGTCGTTCTTGAGGCTGAACGGGCTCTTCTTGAGCCGCGCGAACCGCTTCTTCTCCAGACCCCACGCGCTCGTCAGGCTCCCCCAGACGGTGCGCGGCATGAACTCCCACACCGTCTCCCCGAGGCGCCCGCTGGCCGGGTCCTCCGGCGTCGCGACGCGGACGTGGTGGCCCCGGTTGTGCTCGATGTAGAAGTGGCCGTAGAAGGTCTGGGCGAGGGCGACGCGGGCGAACCAGCGCTCGTGCTCCTCCTTCATGTGACCGAGCTCGTGGGCGGTGTTGATGCCGATGCCGGCCACCATGCCGAGGCCGGTGGCGAGACCGATCTTCTCGACCACCGTGAGGGCCTCGGGGATGCCGGGCAGGGTGCCCCCGCCGAGGAGGTAGGCACCCCAGACGAACCCGACGATCTGCGCCGGGATGAACGCGTAGGTGACCCAGCGGTAGTAGCGGTCCTCCTCGAGCGCCTCGATGAGCTCGTCCGGCGGGTTGTTCGGGTCGAGTCCGGCGATCATGTCGAACAGCGGGATGACCACGAAGACGAAGAAGGGGCCGAAGTACCACCACGCGCTCCACCCGGTGGCGGCGTAGGCCCCCCACATGATGGCGGGGATGAGCGGGATGATCGCCCCCATGATCCAGAGGTAGCGCTTCTTGTCGGTCCACTCGACGACCTGGCCGTCGACGGTTGCCTGAATGGTCATGTCTCCTCCTGCGGGCCGGAGCGGGGTTCCGGCGTGACTTGACACGACCCTAGATTGTGTCAAGTGATTTGACAACCCCTCGACAACTGTCAAGTGGTGCCGGTCTCAGTCGGGCAGCGTGACGGGCCGCCCCCGTCGCGACGAGGGCGGCCCGCTGAGGCCCGGGCCGACGGCACAGGGAGCCGATGGTCCCGGGGTCTGGGGGCGCGCGAGACGCGCCCTGGTCTTCAGTTGATGGCGTACGCGTAGACCACGGCCGGCCCCATGACCATCGCGAACAGCACCGGCAGGATGCAGGTCATGAGCGGGATGAGGATCTTGACCGGCACCTGCTGCGCCCTGGCCTCGGCCCGAAGCCGTCGGCCGAGACGCATCTCCTTGGCCTGGCTCCGCACCACCGAGGCGATGGAGACGCCGAACTCCTCGGCCTGCAGGATGGCCTTGCAGAAGCCCCGCAGCTCATCGACCGACGTCCGGTCCGCCAGCGCGGTGTAGGCCTCCTTGCGACTCATGCCGAGGCTCATGTCCTGCATCAGCCGGGTGAACTCGTCCGCGAGCGGGCCCCGCCCCTTCTCGGCGGCCCGCGCGAGCGCCGCCTCGAACCCGACCCCGGCCTCCAGCGAGATGACGATCTGGTCGAGCAGGTCCGGCAGGGCCTGCTGGATCGCCGCCTGCCGCTTGACCGCGTGGTTGTAGATGATGAGGTCCGGGGCGAAGTAGCCGAGAGCGATCATCGCGAGCGCGAACAGCGTGAGAAAGAGGCTGTCCGTCCCGGACAGCACCACCATCGCGAACAGGATGCCCACCACGGCACCGAGCGGCTTGGCGAGCACGACGCGCTGGCGGGTCCAGCCCTCCGGGTGCCCGGCCAGCACCATGTTGCGCTCGAGGCGCTTCAGCATCGAGCTGGGGGTGAACCGCTCCCACAGGTCCGCCCTGGTCCGGTCCACCCGGACGGCCCCGCCGTCGGGCTCGACCTCCGCCGGTCCGGCCATCGCCCTGACCCGCTTGCGCACCCCGCCCGCGGAGACCTGCACCACGCCGGTCGCGACGAGCACCAGCGCGAAGGCACCGGCCAGGAGCAGCAGTCCGATGAACGCCATGTCAGAACTCGATCCTGACGATGGAGCGCATCCAGAAGCCACCGAGGACGTAGAGCACCAGGCTGCCCAGGATGATCAGCTTGCCGATGCCGGAGTCGATGAAGACGCTCATCCGGTCCGCCGCCACGAAGGAGTAGTAGACGCCGATGCCGATGGGTAGCGCCATCAGGATGTAGGCGGACAGCCGACCCTCGGCCGAGAGCGCCATGACCTGCATGCGCAGGTGCTGACGTTCGCGGATGGTCTCGGCCACCTGGTCGAGGATCTCGTTGAGGTTGCCGCCGGTCTCGCGTTGCGCGTCGATGGCCTGGGCGATCCAGCCGAAGTCCGGCGACTGCATCCGGACCGAGACGTCCTCCATCGCCGCCACGAGGTCACGGCCGAGCCGGTACTCGTTGACCACACGGCCGAGCTCCTCCGACATCGGGGCGTCCGCGTCGCGGGAGGCGGCGTCCATGGCCTTGGGCAGGCTGTGCCCGGCCCGCAACGACGACGCCATCATGGTCAACAACGGGGCGAGCTGCGTGGCGAACCGCTTGCGCCGCCGTCCGATGCGCACCCGCACGACCAGCTTGGCCACCACCGGTGTGAGCGCCGCGACCAGCAGCGCCAGCAGGAACGGGCGGCCGAGCAGGAGCAGCAGCCCGAGGACACCGGCGGCGATCGACGTCACGAGGGTCACGATGAACGCGGCGGACCGACGGATGCCGGCCAGCTCGAGCTCGTCGGCGCCGAAGGGACGCCACCCACCGCGACGCATCAGCCGGTCGACGTTCTGCACCGTGCCGTCCACCACGCGGGTGACGACCGGCCTGCTCTCGATCCCGGCGTAGTGCTGGACGCGCTGTCGCGAGGCCCGCCCACCGGGCACCCCGGCGAACGCCACCCAGCCGCAGCCGGCTGCCGCCAGCAGGAGCACGGCGCCCATGATCAGCAGCATCGTCACCAGCCCCGTCCCTGGCGCACCAGGTTGTCGAGGTCGAAGCTGATGCCGTGGTCGGCGAACGCCTCGCTGAACCG
>JBQGDU010000049.1:0-10569 GCA_052039245.1 Aeromicrobium sp.
CGCCAAGTGCTACGGCCGTTCGCTGGCCACCGGCAAGCTCGTCGACATCGGCGAGGCGGTCGGCACCATCGCCGCCCAGTCGATCGGTGAGCCCGGCACCCAGCTGACGATGCGTACCTTCCACACCGGTGGTGTGGCCGGCGACGACATCACGCACGGCCTGCCGCGCGTCGTGGAGCTCTTCGAGGCGCGTCATCCCAAGGGCGAGGCGCCGATCACCGAGCTCGCCGGGCGGATCGAGATCGACGACACCGACAAGACCCGCAAGATCATCGTCACGCCCGATGACGGTTCGGACCCGCTGGAGTACCCGGTCACCAAGCGTGCCCGTCTCCTGGTGGACGACGGTGATCACGTCGAGGTGGGAGATCAGCTCACCCACGGCACGCCGGACCCGCAGGAGGTGCTGCGCATCCTCGGTGTCCGCCGGGCGCAGGAGCACCTCGTGGACGAGGTCCAGGAGGTCTACCGCAGCCAGGGCGTCGCGATCCACGACAAGCACAGCGAGATCATCGTGCGGCAGATGCTGCGTCGCGTGACGATCATCGAGCAGAGCGACTCCGTCCTCATCCCCGGCGACCTGGTCGACCGGACGAAGTTCGAGGAGGAGAACCGCCGTGTGGTGGCCGAGGGTGGCACCCCGGCCTCGGGGCGTCCGGTGCTCATGGGCATCACGAAGGCCTCGCTGGCCGTCGAGTCGTGGCTGTCCGCCGCCTCCTTCCAGGAGACGACGCGCGTCCTCACCGACGCCGCCATCCACGGCAAGTCGGACTCGCTGCGTGGTCTGAAGGAGAACATCATCATCGGCAAGCTCATCCCGGCGGGCACCGGTCTGGACCGGTACCGCAACATCAGGGTCGAGCCCACCGAGGAGGCCCGCCAGGCCGCCTACGCGGTCACCGGGTACGAGTCGTACGACTACGGCTTCGGTGGCGGCGAGGGCACGCCCGTCCAGCTCGACGACTACGACTTCACGTCGTACGAGTGAGTCGGACCTGACCCGATCACGACGGCCCCGGCCCGCGAAGGTCCGGGGCCGTCGTGCATCTGCCGCGCGGAGCTCGCCGACGGGTTCTCACGCCCACCTGTTCGGCGACCGTGGACCCGGCACGCGCTGTCGGGTCAGGAGCGCTTCCTGGACGGCGCCGGCTCGTCCTGCTCGTCCCTGCGGAACAACCACGTCAGTCGCGGTTCGAAGATCGGCCGGAACACCACCGCCACGGCCCTGGTCATGAGCAGGCTGGCGATCGCGCTGGCCGCGACGATGATGACGAGCGCGCCCTCGGCGCCGTACGGCTGCAGCCGGTCGAAGACCTCGAACTCGTAGCGCAGCACCAGGATGATGTATCCGTGCAGCAGGTACGCGTAGAGCGTCCGCTCGCCGAGCTTGGTGGTCCACCAGCGGCGACGGGGCACCAGGGAGAGCGCCGCGAACGTGAGGACGAAGCCGACGACGAGCAGCTCACCTCGCTGCAGCATGCCCTCGAGCGGATCGGCGAGCAGCGGGTCCTCGTCGTAGCGCTGCTTCCACAGGAGCCAGTCGAGGGTCCAGTTCGCCGAGTAGGTGTAGCAGTACCAGAACGCCACGGCGAGGAGCACGGCGGAGCCGAGACGGATGCGCGGGTCAGCGAGACGCTCGAACCGTTCGCGCGTCATGTGCAGGCCGACGACGTAGAACGGCAGGAAGCCGAGGATCTTCGGCAGCGCGAGGACGTTGGGCACCTCGATGAGCCCGACGAGCAACGAGATGGCGATCGACGTCGCGATCGGATACCTGAGCGCCATCCAGATCGGCGTCGTGAGTCGCCACACGAAGAGCGCCGCCAGGAACCATCCGAGCCACTGCGGCGACAGGAACATGTACGGGTCGGGGGAGTCGGTGTAGTGCCGCATGAGCATCTGCAACGAGATCTCGACGATCAGGTAGGGCACGACGAGCGTGCTCACGATGCGACGGATCTGTCGTGGCGTCCCCGTGTAGTGGCGCGCCGTGTAGCCGGAGATCAGGATGAAGAACGGCATGTGGAACGCGTAGATGAACGTGTACACGCCGCGTGCGGAGTCCATCTGCGTGAACTGCGTGAGGGAGTGGCCGATGACGACCAGGAGCATGGCCCAGTACCGGGCGTTGTCGAGGTACGCGACGCGCTCCTTCGGAGCGTTCGTCGCCGGTGGCGGGGCATCGATCTGGCGGGACATCGTGGTTGACTCTAGTGTCCTGAACCAGACGTTCGTCATCGCCCTGCGTCGCCTGATCGGCGCTCCGCTGCGTTGGCGTCACTCGAGAGGCACCCGGCCCACCAGCGTTCCGCCGCCTGGCGGAGCATCCCCTCAGACGACGCCACTCGGCAACGAACTCCTGATCCAGGACACTAGTGGCCAGCAGTCAACGGAGGACCGGTGGAGAACCCCGCACGCAGGACCCAGCGCCTCGGCGCGTACGCCGTGGTCCTCCGAGTCGACGACGAGGGCGTCGAGCACCTGCTGCTCACACGCATCTCGGCCGTCGGCTACCCGGTCGGGTGGTGGGGGCTGCCCGGCGGGGGAGTGGACCACGGGGAGTCCCCCGGTGACACCGTCGTCCGTGAGGTCCACGAGGAGACCGGGCTCGCCGTCGAGGTCGCGGACCTCGTCGAGGTGCACGACGTGCATGTCGTCGAGGTGGGCCGGGGGGACCAGTACGAGGACTTCCACGGGGTGCACCTGGTGTATCGGGCGGACGTCTCGGGGCCCGCGCTCCCGGAACCGCACGTCGTCGACGTCGGAGGGACCACCGACCTCGCGGTCTGGGCCCCGGTGAGCGAGCTGCGGGACCGTCCTCCGGGTCCCCTGCTGGCCGTCCTGGAGCACGTCCTGGACGACCTCCAGCGCTACCGACCGGCGTCCTCCAGCGGCTCGACCGGGCCTTCGGCGCCCGGCCCCTCCGACCCGTCCGGCGTGTAGAAGAGCATCGCGTAGTTGCCGCGGGCGGAGAGCACGTAGGAGGCCATCGCCATGTTGCCGTCGGAGTCCGTGGCCCGGTACGTCGTGGTGATCTCGTTGAGGTCCTCGACGACGTCGACCTCCGGCTCACCCACCGCGGACACGAACTCCTCGGCCAGCTCGTCGGCCTGCCGGACCCGGTCGGTGGCGGTGGCGACGAAGGTCGGCTCGGCCCCGGTGAGGAGGATGGTCGCGGAGAGCGGGACCTCCCAGCCCTCCGGGAGCCCCTCGGCCGCGGGTGCGTCCTCGTCCATCCGTGGCCAGATCAGCTCGGAGGCGTCGTCGCCCTCGACGTCACGCGGGACGTCGACGCTCTCGCTCTCGCGCTCCACCTGACCGGCGCGCGGGTCACCGACGTACTCCGCGGTGACGGTCATGACCGGGTTGGCGCCCGAGGAGGCCCGTCCGGTGCGGCTCTCGACGTCCCCCGGATCGGCCGTGATGGAGATGCGGACGTCGCGCCCGTCGGTGGTCTCGCCACGGCCCACGACGGAGCAGGAGGTGATGCGACGCTCCTGTGCCTCGCAGTACTCGCCGAGGTCGTCGGTGCTGAGACCCGCATCCGGCACGATGGCGGCCGTCTGGGCGATCATGCGCCGCAGCGTGTCGGAGGGGTCGCCGTCGATTCTCATGACGGAGACGGTGACGTCGGGCCGCGGCGGGTTCTCCACGAGCGCGAAGGTGTCCTGACCCGGCTGGGTGCTGGGTGTCTCCGTCTCCTCGGGGATCGGCTCACCGGCCTCCTCGGCCTCCTCGCGTCGCTCCTGCTCGACCGCCTCGCGTTGTGCCTCGGCAGCGTCGAGCTCGGGTTGGTACGCCGCGATGAGCCGCTCGCTGCGGAGCCGGACGAGCGGACCGAGCTGGGTGGCTCCGTCGGGCACCTCGAGCCCGTAGGCGATGGGGCTCTGCGGACCGGACTCGTACTCGGCGACGTCCACCGGGGCCGTCGGGCTGGCCGAGGCTCCGGGCTCGGGGTCGTCCGGTGTGCGGGTCTCGCAGGCGGCCGAGGAGAGGAGCACGAGGGCTGCGGTGATGACCGTGGCGGTCGTGCGTCTCATCTGGTGACTCTTCTCCTCGCCCGCTGGGCTCGATCGTTCCGCCCCGTGGGCCTGGATCGGTCGGTGGGCTCAGTGTCCCACCAACCGGCGCGTCCATCCTGCCGTACCGGGTCAAGGTGGCGGTAGCATCGCGGCCAGTGCCCGGCCCGCCAGACCGGGAACTCGGCCGGGCGAGCGGGCACAGCGGGAGCGAGGAACCTCATGACGGACCGGGTCAGTGCGACCGACCGGGTCTTCGGCGCCCTGCGCGACGCGATCCTCTCCGGTGAGATCGAGGCCGGTTCACGCCACTCCATCTATCGTCTCGCGGAGGAGCACGGTGTCTCCCGGACGCCGGTCCGTGACGCCGTGCTGAGACTCGCCGACGCCGGACTGGTGCGGATCGAGCGCAACCGTGGCGTCGTCGTCCGCGGGCTCACGGCGGACGACATCCGCGAGGTCTTCGAGCTGCGACTGCTCCTGGAGGTCCCGGCGGCCCGGGAGGCGGCTCGCGGGCTCGAGGAGGAGGACGCCGAACGTCTGCGTGGGGCGATCGCGGACCTGGAGGCGGCGGCCGACGACGCGGACGTGGAGAGGTTCGAGCAGGTGGACCGCGCGTTGCACGCCGTCATCGACGGCTCGCTCGGCAACGCCCGACTCGTGGCCCAGGTCATCGCGCTTCGTGAGTCGATCCAGGCCCGAGGCGCGGTGACCGTCCACCGCTCGCGAGGACTGCACGACATCCTGCGCGAGCACGTCCCGCTCGTGGAGGCCGTCCTGCGCCGCGACCCGGAGACGGCGGCGTCAGCCATGCGCGAGCACCTCGTCCGGACCGCCGCCCTGCTGATCGAGCAGAGCGGCGGGGACCCGAGTAGCATGCTACTTTGGTCGGGCGAGCAGTCCACCGCCGAGTCCCACGAGGAGACGCCGTGATCTTCGACCCCCAGCAGCCCGAGGCCGTCTTCACGTACGGCGCGCCCCAGCTCAAGTTCGGCCCGGGTGCGCGACGCGAGCTGGGCTTCGACCTCGCCCAGCTCGGCGCCCGGCGGGTGCTGCTCGTCACCGACCCCGGCGTTGCCGCAACAGGGGCGCCCGCCGAGATCGCCGAGGCGCTCGGACGTGACGGCATCGAGGCGGTCGTCTTCGACCGGAGCCGCGTCGAGCCCACCGACGGCAGCCTCGTCGAGGCCGTCGAGTTCGCACGGGCCGCCGCACCGTTCGATGCCGTCGTCGCGGTCGGTGGGGGTACCGCGATCGACACCGCCAAGGCCGTGAACCTGCTGCTCACGAACGAGGGTGAGCTCATGGACTACGTCAACGCACCGGTGGGTGGCGGTCGCGCTCCGCGGAACCGCCTGCTGCCACTGGTTGCGGTTCCCACCACGACGGGCACCGGCAGCGAGAGCACCACCATCTGCGTCCTCGACGTCGTCAGCCAGCACGTCAAGACGGGCATCTCCCACCCCCGGCTGCGACCGACCCTCGCCGTCGTCGACCCCGAGCTCACCGTCAGCCAGCCCGCCGGGGTGACGGCAGCATCGGGCCTGGACATCCTGTGCCACGCGCTCGAGAGCTACACGGCGCGTCCTTACACGTCCTACGAGGCGAAGACCGCCGAGCAACGAGTTCCCTACTGCGGCTCGAACCCCATCTCCGACCTCTGGTGCGAGAAGGCCCTCACCCTCATGGCGGGATCGTTCCGCACGGCCGTGAGGGACGGGGACGACCGGGACGCGCGCACCGACGTGGCCATGGCGGCGACGTTCGCCGGCCTGGGCTTCGGCAACGCCGGTGTGCACATCCCGCACGCCAACGCCTACCCGATCGCCGGGCAGGTGCGGGACTTCCGCCCCGACGGCTACGAGGCGGACCACGCGATGGTCCCGCACGGCATGGCGGTCTCGCTCACCGCGCCCGAGGCGTTCCGCTGGACCTTCGAGGCAGCTCCGGACCGGCACGTCCGGGCCGCCCGGCTCCTCGCCCCCGATCACGCCGGAGCCGACGATGCCGACCTCCTCCCGGCGGTCCTGATCGACATCATGAGAGATGTCGGCATCCCCGCCGGTCTGTCGGCCGTGGGCTTCGGAGAGGGCGACATCGACGCGCTGACCGAGGGCACGCTCAAGCAGGAGCGGCTGCTCGCCACGGCGCCGCGCGAGGTGACCCCCGAGGCGGTCGGCGACATCCTGCGCAGCTCGATCGAGCTGTGGTGACGGTCCAGGCGCTGCCGGGGGAGAGCACAGCGGCAGCCGACGTCGCAGCGGCCCTGCGGCGGCACGGGCTCACCGACGTCGACGACTCGAGCCTCACTCGCGCCCTCTACAGCACCGACGCGTCGCTGTACCGCGTGGTTCCACAGGTGGTGGCGCGTCCTCGACACCCCGAGGAGGTCGAGGCGGTCGTCGCGGTCGCGCGGGAGACGGGGGTGCCGGTCACGGCGCGCGGTGCGGGGACGTCCATCGCCGGGAACGCCGTGGGCGCGGGCATCGTCGTCGATCTCGCCCAGCACCTGCACCGCGTCCACGAGGTCGACGTCGACGCGCGGATCGCTCGGGTGGATCCCGGCGTGGTGCACGCGAGGCTCCAGCGCGTCGCCGGGCCGTCGGGACTGCGGTTCGGCCCGGATCCCTCGACGCACACCCGCTGCACGATCGGCGGCATGATCGCCAACAACGCGTGTGGCAACCGGGCCCTGGGCTACGGCCGCAGCGCCGACAACATCGCCGCGCTCGACCTCGTCACCGCTGCCGGGGAGCGGTTGACGGTCGGCCGCGACCTCGCCGTCACGTCGCCCACCCTGGAACGGCTGCGCGGCGTGGTGGCCGCCGACCTGGGCACCGTCCGCACCGAGCTCGGCCGGTTCGGCCGACAGGTCTCCGGCTACAGCCTCGAGCACCTGCTGCCAGAGCGTGGCTTCGACGTCGGCTCCTTCATGGCGGGCACGGAGGGCACTCTCGCGCTCATCACCGGGGCCACCGTCGACCTCGTCCCGGTGCCGCGGCACATCCACCTGGTCGTGCTCGGGTACGCGTCCATGGCCGAGGCCGGCGACGACGTCCCCACCATGCTCCCGTTCGGCCCCATCGCGTGCGAAGGTCTGGGCGCGCGCATCGTCGAGGTGTTCCGGGCGGCCAAGGGCACAGCCGGGGCCGTGGACTATCCGCGTGGGGGCGGGTTCCTCTACGTCGAGCTCGCCGGCGACGACCCCGCCGAGCTCGCCGCCCAGGCCGATGAGGTGGTGCGGGCCTCGTCGGCGATCGACCACCGGCACGTCACGGCGCCCGGCGAGCAGGCCGCCTTCTGGCGCATCCGGGAGGAGGGCGCAGGCCTGTCCTCTCGGGTCTGGGACCGTCCTGCGCTGTCCGGCTGGGAGGATGCGGCGGTCCCACCGGACGTGGTGGGCGAGTACCTGCGTGACTTCGCCGGCCTGCTCGACCAGCACGGCCTGCACGGAGAGCCGTTCGGTCACCTGGGCGACGGGTGCGTCCACGTGCGGATCGACTTCCCGCTCGACGAACCCGGCGGCCGCGCCGGGTACCGGGCCTTCATCGAGGACGCTGCGCGGCTCACCGCCTCCCACGGCGGATCGTTCTCCGGCGAGCACGGCGACGGCCGCGCGCGCTCGGAGCTGCTGCCGCTCATGTACTCGCCGAAGGCGATGGCGCTGTTCTCCGCCGTCAAGGACGTCTTCGACCCGGACTCCCTGCTCAACCCCGGCAACCTGGTGGACCCTGCGCCTCTCGACGCCGACCTGCGTGGGCAGGGGCGTGGGTGGGCTCCGGGGCTGCAGGGCAGTCGTCAGGGTCTGCGCCTGCTGCACGACGACGGTGACCTGGGAGCTGCGGTGCACCGGTGCACCGGCGTCGGCAAGTGCCTGGCCGACACTCGCGGCACGACGGGAGTCATGTGTCCCTCGTTCCAGGCCACGCGTGAGGAGAAGGACTCAACGCGCGGCCGCGCCCGGGTGCTGCAGGAGATGGTCGACGGTCGTCTCGTGGGTCAGGGGTACAGGTCACCGGAGGTGCACGAGGCCCTCGACCTGTGCCTGTCCTGCAAGGGCTGCCTGAGCGACTGCCCGACCGGCATCGACATGGCGACCTACAAGTCCGAGGTGCTCCACCAGACGTACCGCCGTCGGCTGCGCCCCCGCAGTCACTACGTCCTCGGCAGGCTCCCGTTCTGGGCCAAGCTGACGTCGCCGGTCGCGCGCCTCGCGAACCTGGCGCTGCGGGTTCCGGGCATCGTCCACGTCGCGCGGTGGGTGGCCGGTGTGGATCAACGACGCAGTCTGCCGTCGTTCGCGACGCGACGGTTCGCCCGCGTGGCGGCGCGACGACAGGCCGTGGCGCCCGGTCGACAGCGCGTCCTGCTGTGGGCCGACTCCTTCACCGAGTACTTCTCCACCGATGCCGGCCGCGCCGCGCTCGACGTCCTCGACGCGGCGGGGTACGACGTCGAGGTGCTGAGCCGGCCGCAGTGCTGTGGCCTCACGTGGATCACCACGGGGCAGCTCGACACCGCGCGCACGCTCATCGAGCGCGCCGTCGCGCAGCTCCATCCGTACGTCGCCGCAGGGGTCCCGATCGTCGGGATCGAGCCGTCGTGCCTCTCGGTGCTGCGCTCCGACGCCGTCGAGCTCACCGACGATCCTCGTGCCGCCGAGGTGGCCTCGGGCGTCTTCACGCTCGCCGAGCTGCTCGAGAGGTCCGAGGGCTGGGAGCCCCCGGACCTGACCGGCACGGAGCTCGTCGTCCAGCCGCACTGCCACCAGTCGTCGGTCCTGGGCTTCGAGGCCGACCTGCGCGTCCTGCGTCGCGCCGGCGCCGACGTCCAGCGGCTCTCGGGTTGTTGCGGCCTCGCGGGCAACTTCGGCGTGGAGCAGGGGCACTACGAGGTCTCGGTCGCCGTGGCCGAGCACCAGCTGCTCCCCGCCGTGCGGTCGGCGCCGCCCGGCGCGATCGTGCTCGCCGACGGCTTCAGCTGCCGGACCCAGCTCGACGACCTCGCCTCCGTGCAGGCCCTGCACCTCGCCCAGCTGCTCGCGGGGCATCGCGCCACGTCCGCGTCCGTCCAGTCTTCGGTGGTCGAGTAGCCGATCCTCGGTGGTCTGGGGGCGTATCGGGACCACGTGATCGTCCGGCTGCGCCCACGAGCGGGTGGGTTGGTTTCAGGCGCTGCGTGGCCTCGGTGCGCTGACGCGCTGCGCGCGGCTGGGTCGGTCTCGGGTGCTGCGTGGTCTCGGTACGCTGACGCGCTGCGCGCGTGCTTCACTCGACCTGTCGGGTCCGTGAGCTCGCAGGGCTCGCTCAGGACCCTCCATTTTGACCGGGGGAGGGGTGCCCGGTAGCATTGATCTCCGTGCCTGGCGTCTGTCGGGCCGACCGTCGTGCCCATCGCGCGGACCGGGTTCTTCCCGGTCTCTGCTCGCGTGGGCAGCGCATCCTCGAACCGAAACGAAAGAAGACGTAGTGCCCACGATCAACCAGCTGGTCCGCAAGGGTCGTCAGACCAAGGTGGTCAAGAACAGCACGCCAGCCCTCAAGGGTTCGCCCCAGCGTCGCGGCGTGTGCACCCGCGTGTACACCACGACGCCGAAGAAGCCGAACTCCGCGCTGCGCAAGGTTGCTCGTGTCAGGCTCTCCAGCGGTACCGAGGTCACTGCCTACATCCCCGGTGAGGGCCACAACCTGCAGGAGCACTCCATCGTGCTCGTGCGCGGTGGTCGTGTGAAGGACCTCCCGGGTGTCCGCTACAAGATCGTGCGCGGCTCCCTCGACACCCAGGGTGTCAAGGGTCGCAAGCAGGCTCGCAGCCGTTACGGCGCGAAGAAGGAGAAGAGCTGATGCCACGCAAGGGCCCCGCTCCGAAGCGCATCCCCGAGACCGACCCGGTCTACAGCAACCAGCTCGTCACGCAGCTGATCAACAAAATCCTGGTCGACGGCAAGAAGCAGACCGCCCAGCGCATCGTCTACGGCGCGCTCGAGGGCACGCGTGCCAAGTCCGGCACCGACCCGGTGGTCACGCTGAAGCGCGCGCTCGACAACGTCAAGCCGAGCCTGGAGGTCAAGAGCCGCCGCGTCGGTGGCGCCACCTACCAGGTGCCGATCGAGGTCCGTCCGGCCCGCCAGACCACCCTCGCCCTGCGCTGGCTCGTCAAGTACTCCGGCGAGCGTCGCGAGAAGACGATGGCCGAGCGCCTGCAGAACGAGCTCCTCGACGCCAGCAACGGCCTCGGCGGCAGCGTCAAGAAGCGCGAGGACACGCACAAGATGGCCGAGGCCAACCGCGCCTTCGCCCACGACCGCTGGTAATCCAGCCCCACTCGACGTAAGGAACGGCTACCGCACGTGGCAACCGACATCACGACCGATCTGCAGCGCGTCCGCAACATCGGCATCATGGCGCACATCGATGCCGGCAAGACGACGACGACCGAGCGCATCCTGTTCTACACCGGTATCAACTACAAGATCGGTGAGGTCCACGACGGCGGCGCCACGATGGACTGGATGGAGCAGGAGCAGGAGCGCGGCATCACCATCACGTCC
>JBQGDU010000050.1:0-17797 GCA_052039245.1 Aeromicrobium sp.
GGACCCCCCGCCCGCGTGCGGCCTCGCCACGACGTCGCTCCTGCACGACGACGTCGTGGCGGAATCGCTCGTGCCTGCCGCAGGTCTGCTGCCCACCGGGCGGCCCGTGCTCGACGACGCCGCCCTCGAGCGCAGCGCCGCCGACGAGGTCACGAGCGCGCGGTGGCGCGAGCGGCTGCACCGCGTCACCCTCCTGCTCGGTGAGGAGCTGGACCGTGGGTGAGACCTACCGAGCCGTCGAGGTGGCCCGCCGGCTCGTGGAGCGTCTGCTCGAGCTGGGCGCCACGGAGGCCGTCCTCGCCCCGGGTTCGCGGTCCGGCCCCCTCGCCCTCGCCCTCCACGCCGCCGACGGCCAGGGCCTGCTGCGCCTGCACGTGCGCGTCGACGAGCGGGAGGCGGCGTTCCTCGCGCTCGGCCTGGCCAAGACGGGGCGGGCGCCCGTGCCGGTCGTCACGACGTCCGGCACCGCCGTGGCCAACCTGCACCCGGCGATGCTCGAGGCGCTGCACGCCGACGTCCCGGTCGTGGCCGTCACCGCCGACCGACCCGCACGCCTGCGCGGGACCGGCGCCAACCAGACCACCGACCAGCGCAACATCTTCCCCGGCGTGCCGTTCCTCGACGACGTCGGCGAGCTCGCCGGAGGTCCGGTGCAGCTCAACCTCGAGCTCGACGAACCGCTCGTGGAGCCGGTCGAGTGGCAGTTCGCGCGGAAGGAGCCGGTGACGCCGTCGTCCGTCCCCGACACGACGACGCTCGAGCCCGGTCCGCGCACCGTCGTCGTCGCCGGGGACGACGCCCGCCAGCAGGCCCGGATCCTGGCGCGGGACGCCCGCTGGCCGTTGCTCGCCGAGCCGACCTCGGGCTCCCGGAACGGGAAGGCCTTGATCTCCTACCGGCTGCTGCTCGACCACCCCCCTCTGGTGGACCGCATCGAGCGGGTGGTCTCGTTCGGGCACCCGACCCTCTCGCGCCCGGTGAGCCGCCTCCTCGGGCGCAGCGACGTGGAGATCGTGCACGTCGGCGACGCCTCGACGTATCCGCACGTCGCCCGTGCCAACGTGCGCTTCACCGACGAGGTGACGGTCTCCGGCGCGGACGCCGACGACTGGTGGGCGCAGTGGCGGCGTGCCGACGAGACGGTCACGGCCGCGGTGGACGCGGTGCTGGCCGATCGACCGGACGCGGACGCCCTCCGGGTCGCCCGCGCGGTCAACGCGTCGGTGCCACCGGGCGGGCTGCTGTTCGTGGGCGCCTCCAACCCGATCCGCGACCTGGACCTCGTGGCCCGGCCCTACCCGGAGGGCGAGCGTCGTCTGGTCGTCGCCAACCGGGGGCTCTCGGGCATCGACGGCACCCTGTCCTCCGCCATCGGTGCCGCCCTGGCTCGCCAGCGACGGCACCCCGGCAGCGCCGCCCTCGCCCTCGTCGGGGACCTGACCTTCCTGCACGGGGCCAACGGTCTGCTCATCGGCCCCTCGGAGCCGCGCCCGGACCTCACGATCGTCGTGCCGAACGATGACGGCGGCAGCATCTTCGCCACGCTCGAGCAGGGTGGCCCGGAGTACGCGGCGGCTTTCGAGCGCGTCTTCGGCACACCGACGGGCACCGACGTCGGCGCCCTGTGCGCGGCACACGGGGTGGCCCATCGCCGGGTCGACGTCGCGCAGCTCGCCTGTTTCCTCGCCGAGGGTTCCGAGGGCCTGCGGGTCGTCGAGGTGCCGGTGCCCCGGTCCAGCCGGCGCGACCTCGACCGGGCGGTCCGGGAGGCGGTTGCCGCGGTCCTCTGAGGCTCTGCCGGGCGTCCGGCCCGCGCCGAGCCCGACGTCCGCGAGGACCGGTCCGGCGTCCCTTCGTCGTGCTCACGGGCCGTCGCTGGCCAGTGGACGAACCGACCTGTCGCGGAGCCGACATCAGTACCGTGACACTTCTGGTGTCAGGGACATCCTGGCAGTACGGTGGGTGATGCGCGCCACCCGACCGAGAGGATCAGCATGGTCAGCGAGGCCTTCGACTACATCGTCATCGGATCGGGGAGTGCCGGCGGCGTCGTCGCCGCCCGGCTCACCGAGGACCCCGACGTCAGCGTCCTGCTCCTGGAGGCCGGGCCCGCGGACGACGACGACATGATCCACCTCCCGGCCGGGTTCTCGACGCTCTTCAAGACCAAGTGGGACTGGGGATACCAGACGACCGCCCAGAAGCACCTCGGCGGACGTCGGGCCGACTGGCCGCGGATGCGGGCCCTCGGCGGCTGCTCCTCCATGAACGCGATGATCTACATCCGCGGCAACCGGGCCGACTACGACGAGTGGCGCGACGCCTACGGAGCCTCCGGCTGGGGCTACGAGGACGTCCTGCCCTACTTCCGCCGTTCGGAGGGCAACACCCGCCTGGACAACTCCTTCCACGGTGCCGACGGTCCTCTGCACGTGGAGGACCGCCGCTTCACCCACGAGCTCAGCCACGCGTTCGTCGACGCGGCCGTCGCGGCCGGGCACAAGCCCAGTGACGACTTCAACGGCGCGGTGCAGGAGGGGGCCGGGCTCTACCAGGTGACGTGCCGCAAGGGCCGCCGCTGGTCCGTCGCCGACGCCTTCATCCGTCCGGCCATGAGCCGCCCCAACCTCACGGTCCGCACCGAGGCGTTCGTCGGGCGGATCGACCTCGAGGGAACGCGCGCCGTCGGCGTCACCTACCGTCGCGACGGGCTCGAGCACACCGCCCGCGCCGACGCCGAGGTGATCCTGTCCGGCGGCGCCGTCAACAGCCCGCAGCTGCTCATGCTCTCCGGGATCGGCCCGGCGGCCCACCTGCGCGACGTCGGGGTCGACGTCGCCGTGGATCTGCCGGGCGTCGGCGCCAACCTGCAGGACCACCCCGTCTCCGGCGTCCTCGCCCACACGAAGGACACCACCGACGTCGCCGAGTTCCTCTCCTTCGGCAACGTCCTGAAGGCCCAGATGCTCGGTCGGGGCCCGCTCACCTCCAACGTCGCGGAGTCCGGCGCGTTCCTGCACTCGCGGGACGGTCTGGACGCACCGGACATCCAGATCCACTTCGCACCCACGGGATTCTGGGACAACGGTCTGCACGAGCCCAGCCGTCGTGCGCTCACCGCCGCCGTCACGCTCGTGCGCGTGCAGAGCCGAGGCCACGTGCGGCTGCGCTCGCGCGACCCGGCGAGGCACCCCGAGATCGACGCCGGCGACTTCGACGACCGCGCCGACCTCGACGCGATGGTGCGTGGCTACCGCAAGCTCTTCGAGATCCTGCGCGAACCCGCCATCGGGCGGTACATCGAGGCGCCGTGGGACCCCGCGTCCTTCGACGCCACCGACGAGGAGATCCTCGCCACCATCGGTCGCCTGGGTCAGACCCTCTACCACCCGGTCGCCACGTGCTCCATGGGCACCGGCGAGGAGGCCGTCGTCGACCCCGAGCTGCGGGTGCGCGGCGTCGAGAACCTGCGTGTCGCCGATGCCTCCGTCATGCCCGCCGTCCCGCGAGGCAACACCAACGCCCCCACGATCATGGTCGGCGAGAAGGCCGCCGACCTGCTGAAGGAGTCCCGATGACCGCCACGATGCCGGCACCCACGTCCGCTCCCGTCGACCAGACCGGTCGACCGGCGACGAGCGCGCCGCCACCCGCCGAGGGGGTCGAGACGTTCGAGTCCCTGAATCCCGCCACGGGCGACGTCGTCGGGGTGCATCCGGTCTGCTCGGCCGAGGACGTGGCACTGGCCGTGGAACGAGCCCGGGAGACGTGGACGTGGTGGGGAGCGCTGAGCTTCGACGAGCGCGCCGACCACCTGCTCACCTGGCGCAGCGTCATCACGCGCCGGCTGGCGCAGCTCGCCGAGCTCGTGCACCGTGAGACCGGCAAGCCGCACGCCGACGCGTCGCTGGAGATCGGGCTCGCCATCGACCACATCGCCTGGGCGGCCAAGCACGCCAAGAAGGTGCTCGGTCGACGCGCGATGAGCCCGGGTCTGGTGATGGTCAACCAGGCGGCGAGCCTGGAGTACAAGCCGCTCGGCGTCGTGGGCGTCGTGGGCCCGTGGAACTACCCCGTCTTCACGCCGGTCGGCTCGATCGCCTACGCGCTCGCGGCCGGCAACGCCGTCGTCTTCAAGCCCAGCGAGTACACACCGGGCGTCGGGCAGTGGCTCGCCGACACGCTCGCTGAGGTCCTCGGCGGTCGCCCGCTCCTGCAGTGCGTCACCGGTCTCGGCGAGACGGGTGCGGCGCTGTGCCGCTCCGGTGTCGACAAGCTGGCCTTCACCGGGTCCGGGGCCACCGGCAAGAAGGTCATGGCAGCGTGCGCGGAGACGCTCACGCCGGTCATCATCGAGGCCGGGGGCAAGGACTCGCTCATCGTCGACGAGGACGCCGACCTGGCGGCCGCGGCGTCCGCCGCGCTCTGGGGTGGCATGGCCAACGCCGGCCCGACCAGCATCGGCACCGAGCGGGTGTACGTCCACCGAGCGGTGTTCAGCCAGTTCGTGGACGAGATCACCGACCAGGCCCGAGGCCTTCGCGCCGGAGGGGACGGCGCCAAGATCGGTCCCATCACGATGCCGTCGCAGGTCGACGTCATCCGCAGCCACGTCGAGGACGCCGTCGCCAAGGGCGCGAAGGTGCTCGTCGGGGGTCCCGACGCCGTGGGGGAGCGGTTCGTGCAGCCGACGATCCTCACGTTCGTGCCGGAGAACTCCACCGAGATGACCGAGGAGACGTTCGGACCGACGCTCGCGATCAACCCCGTCGACTCGATGGAGGAGGCGATCGAGCGGACCAACGCCACGAGCTACGGGCTCGCGGGCGCGGTGTTCTCCAAGGCGCGCGGTGAGGAGATCGCGCGGCAGATCCGCTCCGGGATGACGTCGGTCAACGCCATCATCGCTTTCGCGGGCGTGCCGTCGCTGCCGTTCGGTGGCGTCGGACAGTCCGGGTTCGGGCGGATCCACGGCGCGGACGGCCTGCGCGAGTTCACGTACGCCAAGTCCATCACCCGTCAACGCTTCAAGCCGCTGCTCGACCTCACCACCTTCGCGCGGGACGAGAAGACCGAGAAGGCCTTCGGGCTGGTGCTCAACCTCCTGCACGGTGGCAAGCAGACCCTCCGCCCGCCTCGCTGACCCCGGGCTGCCGCCCGGGACCGCCCGTACCCCGTGGTGATGACGCGACACCCTGTGTCATCACCGCAACGCCCGTGCGCTCGGGGGACTCCTCGAGCGAGTGGTCGGCATCTGAGGTAGGCCGACGTCGTGAGTAGGGCAGTCACCCGATGTGGAGCGCTACCTCAGACGACGAACGTCGGGGTCATGATCATCGATCCCGAGAGCTTCGTCCCCGCCGTCATCGCACAACGTCACGAGACGGCCGCACGACCCACGGCGGCGCCGCAGAGCGAGACCCCGACGCCTCCGCGGTCGAGCCCGTCGACGCCGCCTGCCTCACGCCTCCGGCACCGGGCGCGGCGACGCGGGTCGGCGCGAGTGCGCCGCGGGGTCCTGCCGCGGTACCTGACCATCTCGTGAGCGAGCCGAACCGCGGTCGGTTCGGTCCGTGCCCTCGGCCATGATGGGTGCCATGGTCGCAGCACACGCCACTCCCATCCTCGGTCGAGACACCGAGATCGCGGAGCTGGAGGTGTCCCTCGGTCTCGAGCCCGGCCGCCCCGTCGAGGCCGTCCTGCTGGGCGGTGACGCCGGCATCGGCAAGACGCGGTGCGTGCAGGAGATCCGGGACCGGGCCGAGTCCGCAGGCTTCCGTGTGCTCCTCGGTCACTGCCTCGACGTCGGCAGCAACGCACCGCCGTTCGACCCGGTGGCGGAGATCCTCTCCGAGCTGCCCGCCGCCGAGCTGGCCGACCTCGTGGACGCCCAGCCCGCTCTCGGCGCACTGCTCGCCCGCGACGCCCCCGACGACACGGACCGGCTCCGCACCGACGTCCTCGCCGCCGTGGCGCGGGCGCTGGAGATGCTCGCCGCCGACGGTCCGGTGCTGCTCGTGCTGGAGGACCTGCACTGGGCCGATCCGTCCACCCGGCACCTCCTGAGGTACCTCATCGGGCGTCGGTTCGGTCGTGCGGTCGGGATCCTCGCCACCTACCGGAGCGACGACCTGCATCGTCGCCATCCGCTGCGTTCGGCACTCGCGGAGTGGGCCCGGTTGCCGGCCGTGCGGCGGATCGAGCTCGGACCCCTGGAGGACTCGGCGGTCACCGACCTCCTGCGCTCGCGGGCCGCTTCCGAGGTCTCGACCGGGGGACTCGACGCCATCGTCGGGCGGGCGGGCGGCAACGCCTTCTACGCCGAGGAGCTGCTCGACGCCGGACTGGCCGACGGATCGCTCCCGGAGGACCTCGCGGACCTGCTGCTCGTGCGCGTCGACCGGCTCGGCGACGACGCGCGTCGGGTGGCCCGGGCCGTCGCGTGCGCCGGCTCCTCGGTCTCGGACACGCTCCTGCGAAGGGTCGAGCGCGACGTCGACGTCGACGCCGCGCTGCGCGAGGCCCTCGACCTCAAGGTCCTGGTCACCGCCGGGGAGCACCTGCGGTACCGCCACGCACTGCTGGCCGAGGCGGTGCGAGACGACATGCTCCCGGGCGAGCGTCGTCGGGTGCACTCGGCGTACCTCGCCGCACTCACGGAGGATCCCGCCGCCGGCAGCTGGGCGGAGACCGCCCTGCACGCCCATGCCGCCGGCGATCTCGCCACGGCCTTCGACGCCGACCTCCGGGCAGCGGCTGAGGCGCGCCGGGTCGGTGGCCACGACGAGGCGGCCGAGCACCTGCAGCGCGGACTCCTCGTGATCGACCACGCGAGCGAGGACGTCGACCTCGTGGGCCTGGTGACCGAGGCGGCCGACGCCCTGCTCGCTGCCGGGCGGGTGCGGACCGCCGGGGCGCTGCTCGCGGAGTGGTTGGATCGCACGCCGGACCCCTCCGAGCGGGCGCGCCTGCTGTTCACGAGGGGGCAGCTCTCCTACCTCACCGGGGTCGACGCCGCGGCGGACACAGCCACCCAGGAGGTCTTCGACGCCATCGACGTCGCCCCTGCCCCGTTGCGGCCCCGGATCGAGTCGTTGAGGGCGTCGGTGCTGTCCTCGCTGGGCCGTGACGACGAGGCCCTGGAGCTGGCCGAGCGAGCACTGGCCTCGGCCCAGCAGCTCGAGGACGAGAGCACCGTCGCCGAGGCGCAGACGACCATCATCAAGGTGCTCGCACGGTCCGGGGCGGACCACGACCAGACCCGCCGACGCTACGCCGAGCTCGCGGAGGCGTCCCGCGGCCAGGACGACGTGCACGGAGAGCTGCGCGCACTGCACCACCTGGCGTTCCTGCACCTCAACGACGGCGAGCTGGCCGAGGCGGAACGGGCCTTCGGCGCCACCTTGCGACGCGGCCAGGAGACCGGTCGCGAGTGGGCGCCGTACGGGTTCGACGGACGGTTCTTCGCCTCGCTCGCCCGCTACCTGCAGGGCGACTGGGACGGTGTGCTCGAGCTCCAGGTGACGTCCGGAGGGACGCGTCTCGCTCGGGCCTGCCTGGACTCGGTCGCTCTCCTGGTGGCCGCCGGACGCGGTGAGACGCCCGACGCGTCGCGCCTCGACGCCGTGCGGTCCCGCTGGGACCACGACATCGCCCTGGCGGTGCACAGCGGCACGGCTCTCATCGACCTCGCGCCCGACCACGAGCAGGCGATCGCCGCCTACGGCGAGCTCCGAGAGGTGCTGGGCTCGGTGTGGCGCGACGAGCACGGTCCGCACGGACTCAGGATGGGGGCCCTGCTCATCGCCCGCCTGTCCGACGGCGTGCTGGAGGCCTCCCGACCCGAGGTGGCGCTGCTGCTGCGCGAGGGCGACGCCGCGCTCGAGGTCGCGCGCGACGCGAGGGCCAGCCATCCGAGACTGGGACCGGAGGGCCAGGCCTGGGCGATGAGGGTCGAGGCCGAGCATGCTCGGCTCCGGTGGCTGGCCGACGTCGACGCCGACCCGCCCGAGGAGCTGGTCCGGCGTTGGCAGGAGTCGGTACGGGCCTTCGAGACCTTCGACGAGCCGTACGAGCGGGCCCGCTCCGCCGTGAGGCTCGCCCGGGTGCTCGCCGCCGGCGGCACGGGCGACGGCATCGAGGCGCTGCTCGCGGAGTCCGAGACCACCGCTCGTCGACTGGGTGCCCGGCCCCTGCTGGAGGAGATCGGGCGCGTCGCCCCCCGCCCGCCGACGAGAGGCGCGGCATCCCGCGCACCGGGTGTGCTGACCCCCCGCGAACGGGAGGTGCTGGAGCTCGTGGCGGCCGGCCGCACCAACGGTGAGATCGCCTCCCGGTTGTTCATCAGCACCAAGACGGCGTCGGTGCACGTCTCCAACATCCTCGCCAAGCTGGACGCGTCGAGCCGCACCGAGGCCGCGGCGATCGCGCGCCGCCGCGGCCTGGTGTCCTGACCGGTCAGCGTGCTGTGCGGAGGGTGAGCGCCTGCAGGGCGGCGAAGCCCCCCACGGTGACGGCCTGCATCAGCAGCCAGATGGTCCCGACGGTGGTCAGCTCGAGCCAGTCGCCGACCAGCGCCGCCAGCGATGCGGCGACCCAGAGGAGGTTGGCCGAGACGACGGCGCCGGCACCGCGGCGCGGAACCGGTCGACGGTTCCCGACCAGGGCGACCCCGATGGCGTAGACGAGCAGGAATCCGCCGATGCCGAGGAGGACCTCGGCCGAGGGTCCGAGCAGCGAGGCGAGCGCCCCCGCGGCGACGACGTAGGCGAGACCGTTCACGCCGGTGACGGCGGCGTCCAGCAGGAGCGCCGCCCGCAGCGTGACCGGGATGCGGGTCGAGGTGGTGGCGGTGGACGAGATGGGTGTCGTGTTCATGGCGTCGAGTCTGTGAAGCCCGACGTCACCGTCGCAATGACCTCACAGGTCATGGCGTCGTGACCGTGGACGCGACAAGGTGTGGTCATGTCTGCTCTCGGTGCTCGACCGGCCGCCTCCTCGGCCAGCCCGCCCGTCGGCACGTTGCTGCGCCACTGGCGTCGCCGTCGACGGATCAGCCAGCTCGACCTCTCCGTCGAGGCCGACGTCTCCTCGCGTCACCTGAGCTACGTCGAGACCGGCCGGGCCCGCCCGAGCCGTGACATGGTGCTGAGGCTCGCGGTCGCGCTGGAGGTGCCGCTGCGGGAGCGGAACCAGCTGCTCGTCGCCGCCGGGTTCGCCCCGGAGTACGCGGAACGATCTCTCGACGACCCCGACCTGGCCGCGATCAGCGCGGGGGTCGACAGCGTGCTCACGGCGTTCGAGCCGAGCCCGGCCCTCGTCGTCGACCGGGGTTGGCACCTGGTGCGGGCGAACGCGGCCGCGACGGCGCTGCTGAGCGACGTCGCCCCGAGACTGCTGGAGCCGCCGATCAACGTCCTGCGTCTCAGTCTCGCGCCCGACGGCCTCGCGCCACGCATCCGCAACCTCGCGGCCTGGCGTGGGCACGTGCTGGGACGCCTCGGCAGGGAGGCCGCGGTCTCCGGGTCGGTGGAGACCGCCGAGCTGCTCGAGGAGCTCCTCGACCTGCCCGGCGGCCTGGACGTCGACGAGCACGACGACGTCGCGACTCCGCTCGTGCTCGACACCGAGGTCGGTGAGATGCGGTTCGTCAGCACCGTGACGACGTTCGGGACGGCGTTGGACCTGACCGCCGCCGAGCTCAGCATCGAGGCCTTCCTCCCCGCGGACGCGGAGACCGCGGCGGTGCTGGCTACCCTCCTCGGGTGAGCTTTCGACGATTCGTGGCCCTCGGTGACTCCTTCACCGAGGGCGTCGGCGACCCTGATCCATCCCTCCCGAACGGAGTACGCGGCTGGGCGGATCGCGTCGCCGACGTGCTGGCGGGGGCGACGGACGACTTCGGGTACGTCAACCTCGCGATCCGCGGGCGCAAGATGCACCAGGTGCTCGACGAGCAGGTGCCGCTCGCCCTCGGCCTGCGGCCGGACCTGGTGACGATCTACGCCGGCGGCAACGACATCATGCGCCCGTCCGTCGACCTCGACGCACTCGTCGAGGCCTACGACGCATCCCTCGGGTCCCTGGCCGGCACCGGTGCACGGCTGGTCGTGTTCACCGCCTTCGACCCGGCGGGCTTCCCCATCTTCTCCACCGGCCGCGGTCGGTTCGCCGTCTACAACGAGCTGGTGCGGGAGGTCGCCGAGCGGCACGAGGCCACGCTGGTGGACTTCTGGCGGATGCGCGAGTACCGGGACCCGCGACTGTGGGCCGAGGACCGGCTGCACATGTCCTCGGCCGGCCACCAGCGGATGGCGATCGCGGTGCTCGACGCGCTCGAGGTCCAGCACGAGCTGCGGCCGCACGAGCTCATCGACCGGCCGACGCTCACGGGGGCACAGCGCTGGGCAGCCAATCGGGAGTGGGCGAGGACGCACGCCGGCCCCTGGATCAAGCGGCGCCTCACCGGGACGTCGTCCGGCGACTCCCTCAGCCCCCGGTGGCCCAGCTACGAGCGCTGAGCCGCCCGCAGGTCCCGGTCGTGGCGCACAGCACCGGGACGGGTCGGGGCCCCGCGGCCGGAACGCTCAGCCGAGGGCGTCGCGGACCGGGATGAGCTTCGCGCGGGACTCGGCGAGCTCCTCGGCCGGCACGGAGTCGGCGACGATGCCGCACCCGGCGAACAGACGCACCGAGCGTCCGTCGTCGGCGGTCTGGGCCGAGCGCAGGGCGATGCCGAACTCACCGTCGCCGCTCGCGCCGATCCACCCCACCGGGCCGGCGTAGCGGCCACGGTCGAGCCCCTCGATCTCTCGGATCAGTGCCACCGCGTCCTCGCGCGGCGTGCCACCGACCGCCGCCGACGGGTGCAGAGCCGAGGCGAGCAGCAGGGCGCTGGAGTGTCCGTCGACGACGCCGGTGACGTCCGTGGCGAGGTGCATGACATTGGGCAGGTGCAGCACGAACGGCGCCTCGGGCACGTTCATGCTGGTGCAGTAGGGAGCGAGGGCGTCGGTGACCGATCGGACGGCGTACTCGTGCTCCTCCAGGTCCTTGCTGGACCGGGCGAGCGACGCCGCGAGAGCGAGGTCGTGGGTGTCGTCGCCGGTCCTCCTGATGGTGCCCGCGAGCACGCGGGACGTGACCAGGCCGCGCTCGAGTCGGATCAGCATCTCCGGGGTCGAGCCGAAGAAGCCGTCGACGTGGAAGGTCCAGCAGCCCGGGTAGTCGGCGGCGAGGCGCTGCAGGGGAGCCCGGACGTCGAGCGGCTCGGCCAGCTCGGCCACGAGGTCACGGGCCAGCACGACCTTGTCGAGACGACCGTCGGCGATGCGGGAGACTGCCTCGGCCACCACCGTCATCCAGTCCTCGGCGCCGACCGCGCCGTCGCGGAACCGGTCGGTGCGCGGGGTCTCGACGGGATCCGTGGCGCCCAGGTCGGGGACGGAGGCGATGCCGGTGCCGGCCACGGTCACCCAGGCCCGGCCGTCGCGTCGCCCGACCACGACCTCCGGGACGACGAGTCGGCTGCAGTCGCCGACGTCGTCGAAGGCGAACGTGCCGAAGGCGACGAGCCCCGTCCCTGGCACGTCCACCTCGTCCCGTACGACGCTGTGCCGGGTGACCTCACGCCACCAGGCGTGGGCGTCGGCGAAGCGCGTCGCGCCCGAGGCCGCGAACGTGGCGGCATGGCCCCACCCGACGAGACCGTCGCCGTGGTGGACCCAGGCGACCGAGTCGCGGCGGGCCTCTTCTCGGGGGAGCAGGTCGAGCAGGGGACCGGGATCGTCAATCTCCACCGTCCGGACGAGAAGCGGTGCCGAGGACGGCGCGCTCGAGGGATCGACGAGAGGGCTGCTCACCCGATCGAGCCTACTCGCGTCCCGGGGGCGGGCAGGTCGAGGCCGCGGGGCGGGGCCCCGCGGTACAGCAGCGCGTGGCACAGTGACGACGTGAGTCGAGCCGGTCTGGACAAGGAACCCCGCGACGTCGCGCGCATGTTCGACACCGTCGCCAAGCGCTACGACCTCACGAACGACGTCCTCTCGATGGGGCAGGACCGCCGCTGGCGCGACCGCGTCGTCGACCTCCTGGACCCGCAGCCCGGCGAGCTCGTCCTCGACCTCGCCGCCGGCACCGGCACGTCGAGCCGTCCCTTCGCCGACGCCGGGGCCACCGTCGTGCCGTGCGACTTCTCGCTCGGCATGTTGCAGGTGGGGCGCGAGCAGTACGCCGACCTGCCCTTCGTGGCCGGTGACGGGATGGGCCTGCCGTTCGCCGACGACGTCTTCGACGCCGTCACGATCTCCTTCGGCCTGCGCAACATCCACGATCCCGTCGAGGGCCTGCGCGAGCTGCTGCGCGTCACCAGGCCAGGCGGTCGGGTCGTCGTGTGCGAGTTCAGCCGGCCGACGTGGGCGCCGTTCGAGACGATCTACTCCAACTACCTCATGCGGGCCCTCCCGGCGATCGCGAGCCGGGTCTCCTCCAACCCCGAGTCCTACGTCTACCTGGCGGAGTCCATCCGTGCGTGGCCGGACCAGAAGGGACTCGCGCTGCGCATGGTCGAGGCGGGCTGGGGTCGCGTGCAGTGGCACAACCTCTCCGCGGGCATCGTCGCGCTGCACCACTCGGTCAAGCCCTGAGCGTCGACCGCGAGGCCAAGACCGTCATCGATGATGCATCTGTACGGCAGCGCGGGTTGGATGCATCATCCTGCGCCTGCTGACGTGGCTCGGCGCCACACGGACCCGTCTCCAGCTAAGCCCTGCCTTACTTAGTGTGACCTCAGTTACAGCCTGATCCGGCCGGGCGTAGGGTGAGACCACGATCACGTTGTGAACTGTTTCACAAGCGAACGATCGGGTCCGAAGCAAGGCCGGCAGCGTCGTCGGGAGGTACCCATGGAGGCCTACACCCCCATCCTGGTGCTGGGTGCGCTCGCGGCCGGCTTCGCCGTCTTCAGCGTCGCCATCGCGCCCCTGACCGGCCCCAAGCGCTACAACCGGGCCAAGCTGGACCGCTACGAGTCCGGCATCGAGCCGAGCCCCCTGCCCGAGGGTGGCGGCAAGGTCAGCGTCAAGTACTTCTTCACCGCGATGATGTTCATCGTCTTCGACATCGAGATCGTCTTCCTCTACCCGTTCGCCGTCGCCTTCGACGAGCTGACGTGGTTCGCGTTCTTCGCGGTGATGCTGTTCCTCGTCAACATCACGGTCGCGTACGCCTATGAGTGGCGGCGCGGCGGAATGGAGTGGACCTGATGGGACCCCAGCGACGAGCCACCACGCACGCCGGCCCCGTGGCCCACCAGCGAGGAGCGACCCATGGGTCTTGAGGAGAAGCTGCCCAGTGGCGTCCTGCTGTCGACGGTCGAGGGACTCGCCGGCTACATGCGCAAGGCGTCCTTCTGGCCGGCGACGTTCGGACTGGCCTGTTGCGCCATCGAGATGATGACGTTCGGCGCCCCGCGCTACGACTCCTCGCGCTTCGGCATGGAGGTCTTCCGGCCGAGTCCGCGCCAGGCCGATCTGATGATCGTCGCCGGTCGGGTGAGCAACAAGATGGCACCGGTGCTGCGCCAGATCTACGACCAGATGGCCAACCCCAAGTACGTGCTCGCGATGGGTGTCTGCGCCAGCTCCGGCGGCATGTTCAACAACTACGCCATCGTCCAGGGCGTCGACCACGTCGTGCCGGTCGACATGTACCTGCCCGGCTGCCCCCCGCGTCCGGAGATGCTCATCGACGCCATCCTCAAGCTCCACGACCAGATCCAGCACGGCAAGCTCGGCGCCCATCGCGAGGCGCAGATCGCCGAGCGTGAGGCCGCGGCCCTCCAGGCTGTGCCGACGTCGGGCATGAAGGGCCTGATGCGCTGATGGCCGAGGAGAACGAGAAGCAGGCCTCGGACGAGGACCGGGTCGGTCCGGGGGACAAGTCGAGCACCGTCGACAAGCACACGGACACCCAGGACGCCTCCCGCGAGACGCAGGTGGCGCTCGAGCACGCCGACGCCGTCGCCGGGCCCGAGCCGTGGGCGCCGGATGTCGAGCTGCCCATCGTCGACGTCCGCGAAGGCATGTTCGGGGTCCGCGGCACCGGCGACACGAGTGGTTACGGCGGCCTCGAGCGGCCCGTCGTCATGCCCGGGGCGTCGCAGCCACCGTTCGGAGGCTGGTTCGACGACGTCCACCGCGGCATCGGGGACGGCGTCGAGGGCGCCCTCGAGTACACGGTCGTGGACCGTGGGGAGATCACCTTCTTCGTCCGCCGTGACCGGCTCCAGGACGTCGTCACCCACCTGCGCGACGACCCCGCGCTGCGATTCGAGTTCTGCTCCTCGGTCAGCGGCGTGCACTTCCCGCACGAGACCGGGCGAGAGCTTCACGTGGCCTATCACTTGCTGTCGATGACCCACAACCGCCGCATCCGGGTGGAGGTCACCGCCCCCGACGCCGATCCCCGGGTCCCGAGCGTGACGCCGATCTACCCGACGGCCGACTGGCACGAGCGCGAGACCTGGGACATGTTCGGCATCGTCTTCGACGGCCACCCGGCCCTCACCCGCATCCTGATGCCCGACGACTGGCAGGGCCACCCCCAGCGCAAGGACTATCCACTCGGCGGCATCCCCGTCGAGTACAAGGGCGGCACCATCCCGGCGCCCGACCAGCGCAGGAGCTACTCGTGAGTCCCCGGCTGCGTGGTCTCGATACGTCCCCGGACCAGCGTGAGGCGGCCGGTTCGCGACGGGTGGCGGGCACTCGTTGGTCGAGTAGCCGCTCCCGCGACGAAGGAGCTGGGCGCGGCGTATCGAGACCAGGGCCCACGTCGACAGGAACGCTCGACCCAGCGACGAGGAGGGCGGCATGACCACCACCGAGGACGCCTACGCCGGCACGAGTGAGACGACGTCCGGCCCGGTCTACACCGTCACCGGTCAGGACTGGGACTCCATCGACCCCTCCACCATCGACGGTGACCGCATCGTCGTGAACATGGGGCCGCAGCACCCCTCCACGCACGGTGTGCTGCGTCTCGTGCTGGAGATCGACGGCGAGACCGTCACCGACGCCCGCGCCGGTATCGGCTACCTGCACACCGGCATCGAGAAGAACATGGAGTTCCGCACCTGGACGCAGGGCGTCACGTTCTGCACCCGGATGGACTACGTGGCCCCGTTCAGCAACGAGGCCGCCTACGTCGCGGGCGTCGAGCGGCTGCTCGGGATCGAGGACGACGTCCCGCAGCGGGCCCAGGACATCCGCGTCCTCCTGCTCGAGCTCAACCGCATCAGCTCCCACCTCGTCGCCATCGCCACCGGTGGCATGGAGCTGGGTGCCCTCACCGTCATGACGTGCGGCTTCCGCGACCGCGAGCTGATCCTCGACCTCTTCGAGATGATCACCGGCCTGCGGATGAACCACGCGTACTTCCGGCCCGGCGGCGTGGCCCAGGACCTCGCCGACGGCACGCTGGAGAAGATCCGCCAGACCGTCCGGGTGCTCAAGAAGCGACTGCCGGAGTACGCGGCTCTCTGCAACGCCAACCCGATCTTCAAGGGACGGCTCAAGGGCGTGGGCGAGCTCGACCTCGCCGGCTGCCTCGCGCTGGGCCTCAGCGGTCCGGTCCTGCGGGCCACCGGCTACGACTGGGACCTGCGTCGCAAGCAGCCGTACTGGGGCTACGACACGTACGACTTCGACGTCGTCACGTGGGACGAGCCGGACTCCTACGGACGATTCCGGGTGCGCCTGGAGGAGATGTGGCAGTCCCTGCGCATCGTGGAGCAGGCCGTCGAGCGGCTCGCCGGCACCGCGGGTGAGCCGGTCATGGTGGACGACCCGAAGATCGCCTGGCCGGCTCAGCTCAGCGTGGGAGCCGACGGGCAGGGCAACTCCGCGGAGCACATCCGCAAGATCATGGGGGAGTCGATGGAGGCCCTCATCCATCACTTCAAGATCGTGACGGAAGGCTTCCGGGTGCCACCGGGCCAGGCCTACGGCGTGATCGAGGCGCCGCGCGGGGAGATCGGCTGTCACGTCGTCTCCGACGGCGGCACGCGCCCCTTCCGCGCGCACTTCCGCGACCCGAGCTTCGTCAACCTGCAGGGCACGTCGATCATGAGCGAGGGCGGGATGATCTCCGACGTCATCGTGGCCATCGCGAGCATCGACCCGGTCATGGGGGGTGTCGACCGATGACGCTGGAGTCCACCACCCCGCCGATCGACGAGGGCACCGTCGTCGAGCTGCGCGAGCTGATGGGTCGCTACCCGCAGGCGCGCTCGGCCCTGCTGCCGATGCTGCACCTGCTGCAGTCCGTGCAGGGCAGCGTCACCGCCGAGGGCATCGAGCTGTGCGGTGAGCTGCTCGGGCTGAGCGCCGCCGAGGTCTCCGGCGTCGCCACGTTCTACACGATGTACAAGCGCCGTTCGATCGGAGAGCACCTCGTGGTTGTCTTCACCAACACGCTGTGAGCAGTCATGGGCGGAGACGAGATCTTCGACCGGCTGACCGAGCACCTCGGCGTCGGCAACGACGAGACCACCGAGGACGGGACGATCACCCTCGAACGCATCGAGTGCAACGCCGCGTGCGACTTCGCCCCCGTACTCACGGTCAACTGGGACTTCATGGACTGCCAGACACCACAGTCCGCCGTCGATCTCGTCGAGTCGTTGCGCACCGGTGAGGAGGTCCGCTCCACGCGTGGCGCGGTCATCACCAGCTGGCGCGAGGCCGAGCGGGTCATCGCGGGCTTCGAGGACGGCCGGGTCGACGAGGGCCCCGCCGCGGCGGGCGCCTCCCTCGTCGGGCTCGAGATCGCCCGGGAGCGGGGCTGGACCGCGCCCGACCTCGACGAGGGGTCCCGCGCGGCGGCCGAGGAGGCCGAGCAGGCGACCCCGGACTCCGCCGAGGGTGCCGCCGCCCAGGCCGACACCGAGCGGGCCGAGACCGAGACCGAGGCGGCCACATCGCCTGCGGACACCGCACCGGACACCGCCGAGTCCGGAGAGAACGCCGAGGAGGGAGGGGCCAGCGATGACTGACGTCCTGACGCCGGTCCTGAGCGACAACTGGGACCAGGAGAACGCGTGGAAGCTGAGCGCGTACCAGCGCCACGGAGGCTACGAGGCCGTCCGCACGGCTCTGGACATGGCCCCCGACGACCTCGTCACCCTGGTCAAGGACTCCGGGCTGCGCGGTCGTGGTGGCGCAGGCTTCCCGACGGGCATGAAGTGGAGCTTCATCCCGCAGGACCCGGAGACGGAGGCAGGCCGCAAGCCCAAGTACCTCGTGGTCAACGCCGACGAGTCCGAGCCGGGCACCTGCAAGGACATCCCGCTCATGATGGCCAGCCCGCACACGCTCATCGAGGGCGTCATCATCGCCAGCCTGGCCATCCGCGCCGAGCAGGCGTTCATCTACGTGCGCGGTGAGGTGCTGCACGTCATCCGCCGTCTGCGGGCGGCGTGCCGCGAGGCCTACGAGGCCGGCCTGCTCGGTGAGGACGTGCTCGGCAGCGGACGGCGCGTCGACCTCGTCATCCACGCCGGCGCCGGTGCCTACATCTGCGGCGAGGAGACGGCGCTGCTGGACTCGCTGGAGGGACGGCGCGGTCAGCCCCGTCTGCGGCCGCCGTTCCCGGCGGTCGAAGGTCTCTACGCCTGCCCCACCGTCATCAACAACGTCGAGTCCATCGCGTCGGTCCCGGCGATCGTCCGGGGCGGCATCGACTGGTTCGGCTCCATGGGCACCGAGAAGTCCAAGGGTTTCACCCTGTACTCCCTGTC
>JBQGDU010000051.1:0-2065 GCA_052039245.1 Aeromicrobium sp.
CGGGTGAAGCGGGCCAGGACCTCGATGAGCTGGTCAGGAACCGCGGCCACGAGATCGGCCTCCTGCCGGATGACCGCCATCTCATCGACCAGCGCCACCGGGTAGTGGGTACGGATCTCGGCGCCGAATCGATCCTTCAGCGGGGTGATGATCCGGCCGCGGTTGGTGTAGTCCTCGGGGTTGGCGCTGGCCACCACGAGCACGTCGAGCGGCAGTCGCAGGACGTACCCGCGGATCTGCACGTCACGCTCCTCCATGACGTTGAGCATCGAGACCTGGATGCGCTCGGCGAGGTCCGGCAGCTCGTTGATCGCGACGATCCCGCGGTGGCTGCGCGGCACGAGGCCGAAGTGGATGGTCTCCGGGTCCCCCAGGCTGCGACCCTCGGCCACCTTCATCGGGTCGACGTCGCCGATCAGGTCCGCCACGCTGGTGTCCGGGGTGGCGAGCTTCTCGGCGTACCGCTCCTCACGGTGTCGCCACGCGACCGGGAGGTCGTCGCCCAGCTCGGCGGCCCGGCGGATGCTCGCCGTGACGATCGGCTCGTACGGGTGCTCACCGAGCTCGGAGCCGGCGATGACCGGCGTCCACTCGTCGAGCAGACCGACCATCGTGCGCAGCAACCGGGTCTTGCCCTGCCCGCGCTCACCGAGCAGCACGCTGTCGTGCCCGGCGATCAACGCCCGCTCGAGCTGCGGGACCACCGTGTCCTCCAGACCGTGCAGGCCGGGCCACGGATCACGACCCTCGGCGAGCGCGGCGAGCAGGTTGTCGCGGATCTCGGCGCGCAACGAGGTCTGGACGTGCCCGGAGGCGCGGAGCTCACCGAGCGTGGAGGCCGTGGGTGCAGTCACGCCCTCGACGCTACTGCGGGTCTCCACGCCCGGCCCGCCGTCAGGCATCGATGGTCGACATGTCGCCGTAGCGCTCACCCTGGACGGCGTCCGCCGGCACCGCCGCCTCCAGCTCCTCCAGCACGTCGGAGGTGAGCTCGACCTCGAGTGCTCCGACGTTCTCCTGCAGGTAGCTCACCCGCTTGGTGCCGGGGATCGGCGCGACGCCGACGCCATCGCGCCCCGAGCGGGCCAGGACCCAGGCCAGTGCGAGCTGCCCGGGCGTGGCCCCGATTCGTTCGGCGATCTCACGCACCCGCGCGACCAGCACGAGGTTCGCGTCGAGCGCCTCACCCTGGAACCGCGGGAAGTAGCCGCTGGAGCGGGAGTCGTCACCGAGGTCGGCGGCGCTGGTGATCGCACCGGTGAGCAGCCCACGCCCCAGCGGGGAGTATGGCACCAGCCCGATGCCGAGCTCGGCGAGCACCGGCCAGATCTCGGCCTCCAGGTCCCGGGTGAACAGCGAGTACTCGGTCTGCAGGGCGGTGATCGGGTGCACGGCATGGGCCCGACGGATGGTCTCGGCGCTCGCCTCCGACAGGCCCAGGTGCCGCACCTTGCCGGCCTGCACGAGCTCGGCCATGGCGCCGACGGTCTCCTCGACGGGGACGTCGAAGTCGACGCGGTGCTGGTAGTACAGGTCGATCACGTCGACGCCGAGTCGCTGGAGCGAGGCGTCGGCTGCGGCGTGGACGTACTCGGGACGGCCGTTCACGCCGAGCATGGTGCCGTCGGGAAGCCGCTCGTTGCCGACCTTGGTGGCCAGCTGGACGGCGTCGCGCCCCTGGGCACTGGACGCGATGGCGGAGCCGACCAGCTGCTCGTTGGTGAACGGGCCGTACATGTCGGCCGTGTCGAGGAAGGTGACGCCGAGGTCCAGCGCGCGGTGGATGGTGCGCGTGGCCTCCGCCTCGTCACGGGTCCCGTAGAACTCGCTCATGCCCATGCAGCCGAGCCCGAGAGCGGAGACCGCGAGGGAGGACGTGGAACCGAGAGTGGTGGTGGATGAGGTCATGACGCCGATTCAAGACCTTCGTGCGCGCTCGAAGTCAAGGCCCGGTAGAGCTCGATCTTGGCCTCGATGGCGCCCAGGTGCTGCTGGACCTCCTCGAGCTGCGCCAGGACGGCGGACCGGTGGTCGAGCAGCAGGTCCAGTCGCGCCCCCTCGCTCC
>JBQGDU010000052.1:0-6665 GCA_052039245.1 Aeromicrobium sp.
CTACTCGGCAGGCTTCTGCGGGGGCAGACCGAACAGGCCGACGTCGCGGACCGGGCCCTTCGGCGGGTCGTTCTCGGCGGCGGGACCGTACGCGCTCAGCCAGGCGTAGGAGCTGCGGGTGAGCGCGACGCCACCGGCCCACGCCGTCACGTCCGGGTCGACCTGCAGGCCGTTGCGGACGTCGTCGCCGAGCTTCCATCGTCCCGTGATCGTCCCGTCGTCCGGGTCGAGCGTCATGAGCTCGGTGCTGATCTCGTTGCTCAGCGTCACCAGGATCGAGCGCCCGTTGTCGATGAGGTCGTACGTCTCGGTCAGGTACGTGCCCCGACGGGCCTTCTCCATGGACTTGGTGATCGAGCTGGTGTCGAGCGTCCACAGGATCTCGTCGTCCTCGAGCGAGTACCGCATGATCCCCTTGCGTTGCGGGAGCACGACCGACCCGTCGTCGAAGCCGACGGTGTCGCTCCCGGCGGTGCTGGCAGCGGACAGCACGAACTCCGCCAGGTCGTCGGCGAGGTAGTCGCGCTCCTGCACCCCGGTCTCGGCCACGGTCTCGCCCGTCCCGGGGTCCAGCTTGACCAAGGCGTCGGTGATGTCGGCGTCGGGATCGCTGTAGTCGCCGAAGGAGGCAGAGGCCCACAGCCCGTTCCCCGCCCACAGGGTCACGAAGTTGTCCTTCTGCAGCTCCTTGTCGAACAGGTCGCTGGCGGTGCGGGACCACGCCTTCTCGAAGGTCGGCACGCGGAAGGCCTGCACGGTGCGCTCGTTGCCCTTGCCGGTGGCCGTGGTGGCGAGAAGCAGGTCCGGGTCCTCCGGCGTGCTGGTCCAGCCGATGAACGAGCGTCCCAGGTCGGCGATCTCCTGGAACTCACCGTCCTCGATCGTCCCGACGACGTTCTCCTCGGTGATCACGTAGTCGGTGCCGGCGTGCGTGACGATGCTGTAGATGGACTCCGCACCATCGGGCAGCGCGACCTCCTGGACGGTGCCACCGCGGGCTCCCACGCGCATCAGGCCGGTGCAGTCCCCGTCGCCCTGTCGGTAGGTGAGGACGATCGCCTTGGTGCGCCGGTCCGGCTCCGAGGTCGAGCAGACCTCCGCCCCGGCCCCACCCTGCAGCGTGCTGGACCAGAGCTCCTCGCCGGACTTGTCGAAGCCCTGGAGCCGGGGCCCGGAGTACGTGACGACGGCGTCGCCGGTGTAGACGGCCCCGGCCGAGACCTCCTCGTCCAGCTCGTCCGCCTCGACGGAGGCGAGGGACTCGGCCTCGGCCTGGACCGGACCGGCCGTCGGCACCGGCGCCGCCTGCGGCTCCACCGACTCACCCGGTGGTGGGAAGGTGAAGACGCCGATGTCGAACAGGTCCCCCTCCGGAGGCTTCGCCTCCTTGTAGTCCGCGAAGGCGAACTCCCACGCCTCGAAGTTGCGGGTCAGCACCAGCCCACCGTCGTAGAAGGTGGCCGCGGGTTGCACCTGGAAGCCGTTGCGGTACTCCTCCGGCAGCGCCCAGCGACCGACCAGCGTGCCCTTCTCGGCGTCGACCGCGATCACCTCGGCCGCGGTGTCGTTGCTCACGGTGGCCACGAGCAGACCGTCGTCGGTGAGGCCCTGGGGCAGGACGGTGGTGAGCGCGTACTCGTCCTCCGAGGCCAGCTCGAGCTGGGTGAGATCCAGCTCCCACGCCATCTCCTCGGTCTCGAGGGAGTACCGCGAGAGTCCGCGAGCCTGGGCGAAGATCATCTCCCCGTCGCCCACTCCCAGGGTGCGGTCGAACTGGTTGCTCGCGCTCGCGACGTCGAACGTCCCTTCCGGCACGGGCTCCTGCGCGCTCTGCGGGGCGGAGACGCTGCCGACCGGCTCGCCGCTCGACGGATCGAGCTTGGCCATGTGGTACTCCGAGCCGATCTGCTGCATGAGCCACGTGGGATCGCCCGGCGCCAGGGAGACGACACAGTCGTCCCCCTGCTCGGGGAAGGCCTGCGCACCCTCGGTGGTCCAGGCGTGCTCGAAGGAGGGCAGCTCGTAGGCGTCGACGCGGCACGCGGGGTCGGAGAGCCGTGACCCGATGAGCATGCTGCCGTCGGGTGTCGTGTGCAGGTTGAAGTAGTTGTCGTCCTCCAGGCGGCTGACCGGCTTCGGCTCGCCCTTGCCCATCCGCCACACCACACCGCGCATGTCGACGAGGTGGTCGACGCCGTCGACGGTGAACATGGCGTTCACGCTGCCCCCGGCGGACTCCCCCTCGAACTCCGCCAGCGAGCTCATGGCGTCGCTCTGCGCGACCACCTCACCGTCGGAGACGCGGATCGTGGCGATCTGCGAGCAGAAGCCGTTCTCGCCGTGGACGACGGTGACGTGCTTGACGGCACGGTCCGGCTCGGAGACGAAACAGACGGTGCCGCCCTTCAGGTCGAGCTCGGCGGTCCAGAGCTGGTCCCCGGACTCCAGGTCGTAGCCGGAGATGTCGTCGACGGAGTAGCCGACCGCGATCTCGCCGCTGATGAGTGCACCCGAACGCCGCTCGACCTGGGCGGTGTCCAGCGCGCCCGTCTGCTCCTCCAGCTCATCGGCCGCGGCGAACAGCGCCTTGGCCTCCATCTCCGGCCCGACCGCCGGGCCGGCGGCGGCGGGAGGCTGCTGCGGCAGAGGGAGCGAGCTGACGTCCTCCTCGTCGTCGCCTCCGCCGAAGAAGCACCCGGCCAGGAACAGCGTCGCGCAAGCCGAGCCGACCACGACCCGCCTCATGCGCGCAGCCACTTGCGGGTGCGGGCCATGATCTGTTGGGTCCGGTCGACGGTGGGATCGTCGCTCGCCCCGGTGGAGCTGCTGTAGAACTCCTGGGCCGTGTCGAAGACTGCCGCCCGGCCCTTCGTGTCCTCCAGGCAGGCGAAGATCGCCGCGGAGCAGAGGTAGTTGTCGAAGCGGACGTCCTGGTCCTTGGCGTAGAAGTCGACGTCGAAGGGGTCCTTCTCGTACATCGCGGCGAAGCGTCCGAACGCCGAACGGATCCGACCCCCGTACTCCCCCATCACGCCACCGGCCGTGCGCTCACCCCAGGTGGCGAGGCCCTCCGACGCCCACTGCGGCGCCCCGCCCGCGCTCAGCCACTGGTTGGCCAGGATGTGGATGGCCTCGTGGCACGCCGTCCGTTCGGTGTCGGAGGCCAGTGAGTCCTGGTGCATCCCGACCCGACCCGTGCCCTGCGGCAGTCCCTTGGTGTCCGCGGGCTTCTCCTGCCCCTTGGCAAGCGCGTTCGGGTCGACGAAGGAGTGGTAGTAGGCGTGCGCCCGAGCGTCGCCGACCGCCACGCCACCCCACAGCTCGCCGTCGATCTCCGGCCAGGTCAGCGCGTAGAACACCTTGCTGACCCCCTTGGGCCGAGGCATGAGGTCGAACGCCTGGGCCGCTCCTGACTCGATCTGGCCCTTGACCCGCGCCGCGGTGGCGGCGTCACCCTTGCGGAACGCGATCCAGGCGTGCTTCGTCTCGATGGCGTCGATCTCCGCGACGTCCCAGAAGGCCGGGTCGTAGCTCTCCTGCGGCTCTCCCAGGTGCAGCAGCTCCAAGGGAGCGTCCTCGGACTCCTTGCGGAAGTCCGAGGAGTAGGTCTCGACCACAGGCTGGGCGTCGCTGCCCTTGACCTGGTAGGCGAAGACCAGCCCTCCGGAGTACTCCACCGAACCTCCGGAAGCATTGCGGGTACGACCGCCCGGGACTCCCACGAACCACTCGCCCTCGACGAAGCCGAGGCGCTCGAAGTTCTCGAAGCGGCGGCTCCACCGCGAACGGACGTCCTCGCGGGAGTAGTCCTCGCTGTCCACGAGGTCGACGAGCTGGTCGACATCACCACTGCGGAACGCCTCGTTCAGCCGGTCCCGCAGTGCGGCGGCGTCCTCGGCGGAGACCGCGTTGCCTTCCTCGGGCCGGTGGATCTTGGGCCCGCTGCTGGCCTTCGGGTCGGCGTCGTCACCGCCTCCGCTGCAGGCGGCGAGCGCGAGCCCGGCCGAGCCGATGAGGAGTGAACGACGACCCACCGGTCTCATGTGTCCCCCTGGAGTGCGCGTGACGTGCTCGCCGAGCATAGGGCACGTCGCCGGGATCCGCCTCGGATCCCGGCGATGTGTCCCGCTCAGCGACTGCTGGCGATCTTGTACTGACGGATCGACAACGGAACGAACACGGCCAGGATGATGACGACCCAGATCAGGGTGTAGAGCACCGGGTGCTGCATCGACCACGCATCGGACATGTCGCCGGCACCGGCAGGAATGTTCCCGAACAGCTCGCGGCACGCCTGGGTCACGGCGGAGACCGGGTTCCACTCCACGAAAGGACGCAGGAAGCTGTTGAAGTCCTTGGTGGGCACGAAGGCGTTCGAGACGAACGTCAGCGGCATGATGACGATGAAGGAGGCGTTGTTGATGACCTCCACGCTCGGCACCAGCAGGCCGATGTATCCCATGACCCAGCTGATCGCATAGGCGAAGAGCAGCAGGAGCAGGAACCCCGCGAGCATGTCGAGCACGCCCTCACGGGCCCGCCAACCGACCAGTAGTCCGGTGAGCGCCATGATGATCAGGGACAGGACGTTGTAGATGATGTCCGACGTCGTGCGACCGATCAGCACCGCCGAGCGGGACATCGGCAGGGAGCGGAAGCGGTCGATGATGCCCTTCTGCATGTCCTCGGCCAGCCCGGCGCCGGTGAACGTGGCACCGAAGACGACGGTCTGCGCGAAGATGCCGCCGATGAGGAACTCGCGGTAGTTCAGCCCGTCGCCGGCGTCGATCGCGCCGCCGAAGACGAACGCGAACAGCAGGACGAACATGATGGGTGAGATCAGGACGAACACCAGGATCTCCGGGACCCGCTTGATCTTGATGACGTTGCGCTTGGCGACGACCCAGCCGTCGGTCAGGGTGCGCGTGAGGGTCTGGTTGCTCATTCGACGACCTCCTCGGTCGGGACGGACGTCGTGTCGTCCTGCTCGGCCACGTGCCCGGTGAGGCTCAGGAAGACGTCGTCGAGAGTGGGGCGCCGCAGTCCGACGTCAAGCACCTCGACGTCCTCCGCATCCAGTTGCTCCAGCACGTGCCGGAGCTGACGCGCACCGCCCTCGACGGCCGCGGAGAGCTCGCGGCCGTTGCCACCCTGCTGCACCTCGCCGACGGCCACACCGGCGAGGATCCGCGCGGCGTCGTCGCGACGGGCGAGGTCCGCGACGACCACCTCGACGCGCTCGCCCCCGGTCTGCGCCTTCAGCTCATCGGCCGTGCCCTGGGCGATGGCCTGACCCTGGTCGATGACGACGATGTCGTCGGCGAGCAGGTCCGCCTCCTCGAGGTACTGCGTCGTGAGCAGCAGCGTGGCCCCGGAGGAGACGAGCTCCTGGATGACGCCCCACATCTGCTGGCGGGCGCGGACGTCGAGTCCCGTGGTGGGCTCGTCGAGGATGAGCACGGGCGGCGCGGCGACCAGGGCACCGGCGAGGTCGAGCCGGCGTCGCATGCCGCCGGAGTAGGTCTTGGAGGGTCGGTCCCCGGCGTCGGCGAGGGAGAACCGCTCCAGCAGCTCTCTCGCCCGACCCGAGGCCTCTCGGCGGCCCATGCCGTACAGGCGTCCGATCATCTCCAGGTTCTCGTACCCCGTGAGGTGCTCGTCGACGGCGGCGTACTGCCCCGAGAGCCCGATCCGCGACCGCACGCCGTCCGGGTCGCTCGCGACGTCCACGCCCGCGACGGTGGCCGTACCCTCGTCCGCCCTCAGCAGGGTGGCGAGGATGCGTACCGCGGTGGTCTTGCCGGCTCCGTTGGGGCCCAGCAGCCCCAGCACGGTGCCCTCAGGCACCGTCAGGTCGAGCCCCTTGAGGGCCTCGACCTCCTTGTAGCGCTTCACGAGGCCTCTCGCGACGATGATGTCGCTCATCGCGGCCTCGCCTGATCGATGTTCCGGTTCGGAATGTCCACGCGTTCGATCATGCCGCGTGGCACCGACAGAAGTCGTCAGCCGAAAGGATGAAGATGGGGCGGGGGCCGCCGGGAGTCAGTCCTGGCGGTAGCTGCTGAGGAAGTTGCCGAGCCGCTGGATGGCGTCGGCGAGGTCGCGCGCCCACGGGAGCGTGACGATGCGCAGGTGGTCGGTGTCCGGCCAGTTGAAGCCGGTCCCTTGCGTGAGCAGGATCTTCTCGCTCAGCAGCAGGTCGAGCACGAGCTGCTGGTCGTCCTTGATGGGATGCACCTCGGGATCGAGCCGCGGGAAGGCGTAGAGGGCACCCTTGGGCTGCACGACGCTGACTCCCGGGATCTTGCGCAGCTCGCCGACCGCGGTGTCGCGCTGCTCGAGCAGGCGTCCACCCGGAAGGATGAGCTCCTTGACGCTCTGGTAGCCGCCGAGTGCCACCTGGATGGCGTTCTGCGCGGGGACGTTGGGACACAGCCGCATCGAGGCGAGCAGCGTGATGCCTTCGAGGTAGTCGCGGGCGTTCTCCAGCGGGCCGGTCACCACGAGCCATGCCGCGCGGTAGCCGCACACGCGGTAGGCCTTGGACAGACCGTTGAAGGTCAGGGTGAGGACGTCGGGTGCGACGCTCGCGAGCGGGACGTGGACGGCGTCGTCGTAGAGGATCTTGTCGTAGATCTCATCGCCCATCAGGACGAGCCCGTGCT
>JBQGDU010000053.1:0-1720 GCA_052039245.1 Aeromicrobium sp.
CTGCAGGACATCGAGCTCGAGGTCGGACGCGGCGAGGTCGTCGTCGTCATCGGGCCGTCCGGCTCCGGCAAGTCCACCCTCTGCCGCACGATCAACCGGCTCGAGACGATCGACGAGGGCGAGATCGACGTCGACGGTCAGTCGCTCCCGGCCGAGGGCAAGCCGCTCGCGCAGCTGCGCGCCGACGTCGGCATGGTCTTCCAGTCGTTCAACCTCTTCGCCCACAAGACGGTCCTGGAGAACGTCACGCTCGGGCCCCTCAAGGGCCGCGGACAGAAGAAGGCCGACGCCGAGAAGCGCGCGATGGAGCTGCTCACCAGGGTGGGCGTCGACCACCCGGCGCAGAAGCTCCCGGCGCAGCTCTCCGGCGGCCAGCAGCAGCGCGTCGCCATCGCGCGGTCGCTCGCGATGGACCCCAAGGTCATGCTCTTCGACGAGCCCACGTCGGCGCTCGACCCGGAGATGATCAAGGAGGTCCTCGACACGATGGTCGACCTCGCCAAGGGTGGCATGACCATGGTGGTCGTCACCCACGAGATGGGCTTCGCCCGCACGGCCGCCGACCGCGTCCTCTTCATGGCCGACGGCCGGATCGTCGAGGAGAACACCCCCGAGGAGTTCTTCACCCACCCCCAGACCGATCGAGCCAAGGACTTCCTCGGCAAGATCCTCAAGCACTGATCCGACTCAGTTACCCAACGACAGGAGAAGGACCATGAAGTTCCGCACCACACGGTGGGCCGCCCTCTCGGCGGCCGCACTGCTGGCCGTCTCTGCCTGCGGCGACGCCGGCAGCGAGAACGAGAGCGAGTCCGGGGAGTACGAGGTCGTCGACAGCCCCGACTTCGAGGAAGGCTCGCGCATGGCCGAGCTCGCCGAGCAGGGGTCCATCAAGATCGGCGTCAAGTTCGACCAGCCCGGCATCGGCTTCAAGAGCGCCGGCCAGGACGACCCGACCGGCATGGACATCGAGATGGGCAAGATCGTCGCCGGTCAGCTCGGCGTCGAGCCCGACGGCATCGAGTGGGTCGAGACCATCTCCGACAACCGTGAGCCGTTCCTGGAGAACGGCACCGTGGACCTCGTGATCGCGTCCTACTCCATCACCGACGAACGTCGCGACATCGTGGGGCAGGCCGGTCCGTACTACGTCACCGGCCAGAGCCTCCTCGTGGCCGCCGACGACGACAGCATCAACGGTCCCGACGATCTCGAGGGCAAGACGGTCTGCTCCGTCCGTGGCTCGACGTCCATCGACACCGTCGAGCAGGAGTACGGCGCCGAGCCCGCCGGCTTCGACACCTACTCCGAGTGCAACGACCAGCTGCTCAACGGGTCGGTCGACGCCGTCACCACCGACGGCGCCATCCTGCTCGGCTACGCGGCCGAGAACCCGGACGAGCTGAAGGTCGTCGGCGAGCCGTTCTCCGAGGAGCGCTACGGCATCGGCTACAGCCCCGATGCGCCGGAGATGTGCCAGTTCCTCAACGACAGCATCCAGAAGTCCTTCGACGACGGCGACTTCGAGTCCGCCTTCGACCTCACGCTCGGCAAGTCCGGCAACGAGGTGCCCGAGGCACCCGAGCTGGACGCCTGCGAGAGCTGAGACGACGGCATCGGGTAGGGGCCCCCCACCGTGGGCCCGACCCCCTACCAGCCCACCAACGGGGGAGGTTAACCCTGGGCGCCCAGATCCACCACTGGGGGCAGTTTATACGCG
>JBQGDU010000054.1:0-6027 GCA_052039245.1 Aeromicrobium sp.
CGCCGGCTGCACCCAGGTGAGTCTCGGCGACACGATCGGCGTGGGCACCGCCGGACACGTCGGGAGTCTCGTGCGCGCCCACGAGCGAGCCGGGGTGGGCGTGGATCGTCTCGCGCTCCACTTCCACGACACGTATGGCCAGGCCCTCGCGAACGTCCACGCCGGGCTTCGCGAGGGCGTCACCTGCTTCGACGGCAGCGCCGGTGGCCTCGGCGGGTGTCCGTTCGCGGGCAGCGCGACCGGCAACCTCGCCACGGAGGACCTGCTGTGGATGCTCGAGGGACTGGGCATCGAGACCGGGGTGGACCTCGACGCGGTCGTGCGGGCCGGACGCGGCATGACCGACCTGCTCGGACGACCACCATCCCGCGTGGCTGCGGCGCTCGGGACGACCGGCGCCTGAGCGACGACGGTCCCGAGCCCGCACGGCTCACCCGGCCCTGGGCTCCAGCCCCTCGGCCACGACGAAGTCGGCGCCCGTCGCCGCGCGCAGGTCCTCGACGGTGACGTCGGTGACGTGGTCGACGAGCACCAGTCCGGCGGGGGTGACGTCGAGGACCGCGCGGTCGGTGATGATGCGGTCGACCACGCCGACCCCCGTGAGCGGGAGGGTGCACTGCTCGACGATCTTCGGCGACCCGTCCTTGGCGACGTGATCGGTCAGCACCACGACGCGCTCGGTGCCGGCCACCAGGTCCATCGCTCCGCCCATGCCCTTGACCAGGGCGCCGGGGATGGCCCAGTTGGCGAGGTCCCCGGAGGCGGAGACCTGCAGCGCCCCGAGGATGGCGATGTCGACCTTGCCGCCGCGGATCATCGCGAAGGACTCCGCGGAGTCGAAGAAGCTGGCACCGGCGGTGGTCGTCACGGTCTGCTTGCCGGCGTTGATCAGGTCCGGGTCCTCCTCGCCCTCGTAGGGGAAGGGGCCCATGCCGAGGAGACCGTTCTCGGACTGGAGGGTGACGTCGACGCCGGGCGGCAGGTGGTTGGCCACCATCGTCGGGATGCCGATCCCGAGGTTGACGTAGTCGCCGTCGGACAGCTCGTGGGCGGCGATCGCCGCCATCTCCTGCCGGCTCCACGTCATGCCGACCTCCTGCTCGCGCGGACGGGTCGTCCGCTGCTCGATGTGCTTCACGGGGTCGGGGACGTGCGCCACGCGGTGCACGTAGATCCCCGGGGTGTGCACGAGGTCGGGGTCGAGCGCGTCGACGAGGTGCTCGACCTCCGCGACCGTCGTCCGTCCGCTCGTGGCAGCCAAGGGGTTGAAGTTGCGGGCCGTCATCCGGTAGCGGAGATTGCCGTACTGATCGCCCGTGTGGGCGTGGACGAGGGCGAGATCGGCGACGATGGCCCGCTCCCGCACGTAGGTCACGCCGTCGAACTCCTCCGTGGGCTTGCCTTCGGCCACGTGGGTGCCGACTCCGGTGCGCGTGTAGAACGCGGCGACCCCGGCACCGCCGGCACGCAGGCGCTCGGCGAGCGTGCCCTGGGGCGCGAACTCGACGTCGAGCGACCCGTCCAGGTACTGCTGGGCGAACAGGCTGTTCTCGCCGACGTAGGAGGCGATGACCCTGGCGACCTGCTGGTTCTCCAGGAGCAGACCCAGACACTTGCCGTCGACGCCCATGTTGTTGGACACGATCGTCAGGTCGCGGACGTCGGAGCGTCGCACCGCCTCGATGAGGGCTCTGGGGATGCCGCTGAGCCCGAAGCCGCCGACGGCGAGAGTCATGCCGTCGTGCAACAGGTCATCGAGCACGGAGGCCGCGGGGGCGTGGACGGTCATACCGCCTCCTATGCGTTCATTGAATGGATGCGTGGTCACTGTGCTTCACGACACCGGCATTGCTCAAGACAAAGGAGTGAACGTGACTCGAACTGCTCGCTCTGCGGCCGGGGTCCCACTGGGATGTCCACTGAGTGGACGCTACGATCGTCGCCGTGGAGCCTGGTCAGCCGGTGGTCGTGCGAGTTGCCGCGGTGTTGCGTGCACTCGCCGCGCACGAGCCGGACGGGGTCTGCACCACCGACGTCGGTCGGGTCTGTGGTCTGCCGCGTGCCACGGCGCATCGGCTGCTGGTGTCGCTGCGTGCCGAGGGCCTGGCCGACCGTGACGAGTCGTCCGGGCGCTGGCTGCTCGGCGCGGAGCAGTACCTGCTCGGTCTGGCGGCGGCGCGTCGGTACGACGTGGCGGACGTGGCTCGTCCGTACGTCGAGCAGCTGGCGCGCGTCACGGGGGAGAGCGCGTTCTTCAGCGCCCGTCGCGGTGACGAGACGGTCTGCCTCGTTCGTCAGGACGGCAGCTTTCCGCTGCGCTCGCACGTGCTGCACGTCGGGATCAGGTTCCCGCTCGGGGTCGCCTCTGCCGGTCTGGTGATTCTCGCCCACGGGACCGACCGGGAGCTCGAGGAGTACCTGGGGAAGGTGGACCTCCAGGGGGCGTGGGGTGCATCGCACTCGTCCGAGAGTCTGCGCGAGCGGGTGTCCGAGACGCGCACTGCCGGCTTCGCCGTGAACCCGGGCCTGCTCGTCGAGGGCAGCTGGGGGATGGGCGCAGCGGTCTTCGACAGGGACGGCCGCCCGGCGTGGGCCCTCAGTCTCACGGGAGTGGAGCAACGCTTCGGCCCCGCCCGACGGCCCGAGCTGGGGCGAGCGCTGCTCGAGCACGCCCATAGCCTCACCCAGGCACTGGGCCCGACGACGCGCTGACCGGGAATCGGCGTCGCCGGGGGGACGTTGACATGGGTATGCGAGCCATGACCTACGACCAGTACGGCGACGACGACGTCCTCTCCCTCACCGAGCAGCCCCGTCCCAAGGTCGGGCCGGGCGAGGTGCTCGTGAAGGTGCGGGCCGCCTCGGTCAACCCGGTGGACTGGAAGCTCATGGGCGGCGGTCTCGACGCCCTCATGGACGTCCGGTTCCCGGCCGTGCCCGGCTGGGACGTCGCGGGCGTCGTGGAGGAGGTCGGGCTCGACACCCCCGAGTGGTCCGTGGGGGATGAGGTCATCGCCTACGCCCGCAAGGACTACGTGCACGGCGGGACCTTCGCCGAGCTCGTCACGGTGCCCGTCCGGGCGGTCGCCGCCAAGCCGCGCAGTGCGACGTGGGAGGAGGCGGCCGCTCTTCCGCTCGCCGGCCTCACGGCACTGCAGGCGCTCGAGCGCGTCGGCACCGGACCCGACGACGTCGTGCTCGTCCAGGGCGCGGGCGGTGGTGTCGGCTCGTTCGGTGTCCAGATCGCCGCGGCCCTGGGTGCCCGGGTCATCGGCACGGCCTCGCCCGCGCAGCACGACCGGCTGCGTGGCCTGGGTGCCGAGCCGGTCGCGTACGGCGAGGGTGCGGTGGAGGCCATCCGCGAGCTGGCCCCCGAGGGCGTCACGGTGGTGGCCGACTTCGTCGGCGGCACGCTCGACGTCACGCGCCAGGTCCTGGCCGAGGGCGGACGCATCGTCTCCATCGCGGACGGCGAGGTGGCGGCCGAGGGCGGTCTCTCGCTGTGGGTGCGCCCTGACGCCGCCGGCCTGGCCCGACTCGGGGCACTCGTCGACGACGGCTCGGTGCGCATCGAGGTCGAGCAGACCTATCTGCTCGAGGAGCTCCCGGAGGCGTTCGCCCGCAGCCGGGAGGGTCACGTGCGCGGCAAGCTCGCCGTGCGCGTCTCCGGCGAGTGACCTCGGGCCAGGGTGGCGGTGCTGAAGGTGCGTCGCGTGGGCGGCGCGGCTAGTTTCGAGCCATGTCCAGTCCAGTCGCCGGAACCAAGACCAGCACGTCGGCCAAGATCCTCTACCGCCCGGTCGGCATCGTCAGCTCGATCCTCGGTGGCCTCATCGCCAGTCTGCTGTTCAAGCAGGTCTGGAAGCGCGTGAGCCCCACGGTCGATGAGGACCACGCCGACCCGCCGGGACCGCTCGAGAGCGAGTACCCGCTCAAGGAGATCCTGCTCGCCGCCCTCCTGCAGGGTGCCATCTACTCGGTGGTGAAGACCCTGGTGGATCGCCAAGGAGCGAAGGCCTTCCAGAGGGCGACCGGGGAGTGGCCCGGCTCCTGACCCCTCCGGTTCAAATTTTGTGAGCCCCTGCCCCCAATCGAACCTCGATCGGGGGCAGGGGCTCACAAATCTGGGGGGTCAGCGGGCGCCGACCACCTCGACGATCGTGGCGTTGAACGCCGGGAGGTCGTCCGGGGTGCGCGAGGTGATGAGGTCCCAGCCGTTGGCGGGGCAGTGGAAGACCTCGTGGTCCTGCCACGTGCCGCCGGCGTTGGTGACGTCGGTGCGCAACGAGGGGTAGGACGTCAACGTCTTGCCGGGCAGCACGCCGGCCTCCACCAGTGCCCACGGACCGTGGCAGATGGCCGCCACCGGCTTCCCGGCATCGACGAACGCCTTCACGAACGCGATGGCGTCCTCGTCGAGGCGCAGCGTGTCGGCGTTGACGGTGCCGCCGGGGATGACGAGAGCGTCGTAGGAGGACACGTCGACGTCGGACACCGCCTCGGTGGCCTCGAACGTCTCGTCCTTGTCCACGTCGCCCACCATCGACTGGACCGTTCCGGCCTCCGGGGCGATGTGCTCGGCCGTGCCGCCGGCCTCCTCCACGGCGGCCCAGGGATCGGTCAGCTCCGCCTTCTCGACTCCGGTCTGCGAGGTGAGGAAGGCGATGGTCTTGCCGTCGAGCGTGCTCATGGGACTCCTTCGAGGTCAGGGAGGAGGCGATCAGGGACGTCCGCGCCTCCTCTGTCACGGTAGGTCGCCCGTGGGAGGTGAGCACGCCGAGAGCGTCCCGCGAACCTGTGCACAGCCTGCGCAGCGGTGCGACGCGCTGCGACATCGTGTATCGGGCCTAGGCTGGGGGAAAGGAGCCTGACGGGCGAGGAGGGCACCACGTGAAGGACAAGCCGGATCGGTCCGGACGCGGTCCTGTCGTGTCGCCGTCGTCCACCGACGTCTCCGGCGCCGGGTCCGACCTGACGTGGAGCGTCGGCGCCGTGTCGACTCGCCTCGACGTGGCCCCGTCCACTTTGCGGACCTGGGAGCGTCGCTACGGCATCGGCCCGAGTCACCGGACCCAGGGCGGCCACCGTCGTTACACCGAGCGCGACATCGAGCGCGTCGAGCTGGTCCGCCGACTCGTCGGTCGAGGTGTGTCCGCGCAGGACGCGGCTCGCGTCGCCCGCCACCTGGGCCACGAGGAGCTGGCCTCCGCCCTCACCGAGGAGTCCTCGCGAGGTGGTCACGACATCGGCGCGGAGGACGTCGTCGACGCCGTCCTCGCCGCCACGGTCACGAGCGACGGTCGTCGTCTGCACGACCTGCTGGGTGACCTGCTCTCCGGCATCCGGTTCACCGAGGCCTGGCGCGAGGTGTTCTCGCCGGTGCTGACCCGGATGGCGCGAGAGCGTGCGCTCGGCTCCCTGGAGGTGGAGGCCGAGCGGCTCGCCACGGAGGTGCTGCTGCACGAGATGCGAGGCGTGCGCTCGCGGGGCGCCCGTTCGAGCACGCCGCAGGTCCTCATGGCCAGCGGTGTGCGCGAGGAGTCCTGCCTGCCGATGGTGGCGCTCGGTGCCGCGCTCGTGGACGCCGAGGTCACCACCCACACGGTGGGTCCGGAGACCGACGCGCGCTCCGTCTCCGCGCTCGTGGACAAGATGCGTCCGCAGGTGCTGCTGTGGTGGGAGCAGCCGGCGGGCATCGAGGACACGCTGCGCCAGCAGCTCGGGCGGCGCGACGTCGACACCTTCCTCATGCGTGCGGCCGCGGCGTGGCCGCACGAGCTCGGACTGCGATTCGGGTTCGAGGACCCGGTCGTGCCCACCGACGTCGACGGTGCGCTGCGTCAGGTGCTGGACCGCGTCACCTGACGGCTACTGGGGGGTAACCTGGCGTCATGGCCGAACCCCACGTGCTGACCACGATCGACGGAGCCGTCGCGCGCGTCAGGCTCAACCGCCCCGACAAGCTCAACGGCGTCACCCTGGAGATGTTGCAGGGCCTGCTCGACGCCGCGTCGACGATCCGCGCCG
>JBQGDU010000055.1:0-1642 GCA_052039245.1 Aeromicrobium sp.
GCTGGCGGCGCAGAAGGGTCTGCCGTACGTCTTCGCCCACCACTTCAGCGGTCAGGGAACAGCGGAGGCACTCGCCACCTACCGCAGCAGGTTCAGGCCCAGCGACCTCGCCTCGGAGCCCCGCACGTTCCTGACCGTCAACGCCGTCGTGGCGGACTCGGCCGAGGAGGCGGCGGCCCTCATGCTGCCCAACCTGCACATGATGGTGGCTCTGCGGACCGGTCAGCCGCTCGAGCCGCTCGCGATGGTGGAGGACGCGCAGGCTCGCGTCCTGCCGCCGGAGCACCACGCTCTGGTCGACGCCGGGCTCGCACGGGCGGTCGTCGGCACGCCGGAGCAGGCTGCCGAGCAGGTCCGGGCCCTGGCCGAGCAGTTCGACGTCGACGAGGTGATGGTGCACCCCGTGGCCTCCGCTCGCCGAGGCACGGACCCGACCACGTCCCCGGCCCGCGAGCGCACCCTCGAGCTCCTCGCGAAGGCACTGGACTGAGACCCCCTGGACTGGACGGGCGACGTTCGTCGCCCGTTCACCGTCCGTGCGTCGCCGGTTCCGGGCGGGCGTCCAGCATGGGGACATGGTCACTCGACGAGCACTCGCCACGGTGTGCGTGATCGCGCTCGGCGGTTTCCTCGCCGTCCTCGAGCCCGACGACGCGAGCACGCCGAACCACACGACGGCCCTGGTCACCCAGTCCCAGCGCTGAGCGCCGGACCTCCACGATCAGACGGCGACGCCGGCTGCCCTGAGCTCCTCACGCAGGGCCGGCAGGTTCTCCGGTGACACCGCGGCGGTGAGGTCCTGGAGCACGCGCACCGCGAAGCCCTCCCGGACGCCGTCCAGGGCGGTGGCGCGCACGCAGTGGTCGGTGGCGATGCCGCACACGTCGATCCGTGAGATGCCACGATCGCGCAGCCACGTCGTGAGTCGCTGACCGTCGGCGGACGCCCCCTCGAAGCCGGAGTAGGCGGCGGTGTACTCGCCCTTGTCGAAGACGGCCTCGAACATCGACGTCGTGAGTGGTTCGTGCAGCTCCACACCGGGTGTGCCGACCACGCAGTGCGGCGGCCAGGAGTCGACGAAGTCCGGCGTCTCGGAGAAGTGCGAGCCGGGGTCGATGTGGTGGTCGCGCGTCGCCACGACGATGGCGTAGGTCCCGCCGCGCACGAGCTCGGCGACGCGGACGGCGACGTCGGCTCCGCCGGCGACGGCGAGGGAGCCGCCCTCGCAGAAGTCGTTCTGCACGTCCACGACCACGAGGGCCGTGTGCTGGTCGGTCATGAGTGGTCCTCCACGATGGTCTCGATGACGGGCTCGCCCCGGGAGAGCTTCCGTGCCGCGGCGGGGAGCTCGGCGACGGCCGAACGGTGTCGGGCCCGTGCATCCTCGAGCGTGTCGCGCAGGACCCGCTCGCCGGACCGCACCATCGGGACGAGCAGCGGACGGTCGTCGCCGTCGTCGGTGGGCGCGGCTCCGATGCCGATCACCTCGGCCTCGGCGACCCCGGACTCCGTCAGGCGACGCAGCGCTTGCTTGCGTCCACCCTCGGACGCCTTGTGGATGCTCTTCTTGGCCTCTGGGACGAGTGCGCCGGCGCCGTCCGCCCGGGCCTCGTGCTTGTAGTCGAACCCCGAGGTCGGGGCT
>JBQGDU010000056.1:0-2975 GCA_052039245.1 Aeromicrobium sp.
GTACTCGGAGACCTCCCGCAACCTTGCCGCGAGCTCGGGCGACGACACTGCGTCGGCCAGCCCCTCGACGACCCAGTAGAACACCGACGAGGAGGCGCCCCAGTCGCTGGTCTCGGACACGAACACCATGCCGGCCATCTACCCACCCACCAGGAAGACTCGGGGCCGGAGCGGTTCGATCAACTCCCGCACTCGAGCGATCTGCTCCGGACTGAACGTCGAGACGTCGACAGGGACGAAGTCTGCCTGCCCGGTCGGAGCAGGCGCAGGATGCGAGGGACGTCGGGGCGCAGACGAGCGCTCCTGGGGCGCTGCCCGTGCCGGTCGTGGGGGCGGCCCGCTCGGCCGTCGCGGCGCGGTACGCCGACGCCCCGCGGTGTTACGTACGGAGGGCCGCCGTGCCGGAGAGCTGGATGCGGATCCTGCACGGGTGGCCGGGCATGGGACGGCAAGGGTCTCGTCGAGCAGGCGGTTTGGATCGTCCGTCGCTGAGCGCCGCCACGACCCGGTGGCCGGTCATGACGCTCCGTCGACACCTGCTGCAGGGACGTGCACCGTGCGCACGATCTCGTCGAACAGCTCGATGAGGGCGTGGCGGTCGCCGGGCGTCGGCCCGGCGAACGTGAGGTGCAGCAGATCGGGAGAACCCGTGGGCTCGACCCAGTAGTCCACGACCACTGACGGCGGCATATCCGGGGCGTCGTCGGGCACCTGCGTGCCGGCGCGGACGCGGCGCAGGACGACCCCGTGGGGTGTCTCACCGAGGTCGAGGCTCTGCCCGGGGTCGGCGTCGGTGCGGGCGAGGTCTGCGATGAGGGCACGTCCTCGGCCGTCGATGCGCTGGCCCGGGAGCCGATGCACGGAGACGGAGGCTGGAACGGTCGGGCCGTCGCCACGTCCGAGAGCGAGTGCGACGAACAGGCCGTGCGCCGCGGCTGCTGCTGCTGTGCTCTCGAGGAGAGTTTGGGTCAGGTCGGCGCGGAGGGCCGCCCACTCCGGGCCATCGCCGAGACGTTCGGAGACCAGCGCATCGATGTCCGCGGTCCGGGCGGCGTCGTCGCCGAGCTCGATGACGGCCCAGTCATCGGGGAGGGTGACGACGACGGCGCGGTGGCGGTGGTCGGTCACGGGGCCTCCAGGTCGACGACGAGGGAGTCGGTGATGAGGTTGGTCTGCATGCCGAGCTCCTCCAGCAGGTACGGGTTGGCGGTCTCGAACCTGCAGGCGACGACCTGGTCGGTCCCGGACGGCAGGACGTACCACGTGAGGTGCGTGATGACCTGGCGGCTGGATCCGGAGAGCAGCCGCGCCATCAGACCTCCCGACCGGTCGGGCCGTCGCACGCCGCGCACGATCTGCGCGACGGCCGGCCCGGCAGCGAGGTGCCCGGGGTCGGCGGCGATGTCGAGGACCTGCGCGTCGCTCGGCGGCTCCCAGGCGAACGCGAGGAGCTCGTCCGGTGTCATCCGCGGCGACGTCGGGGAGGTGACGAGGATGCGCATCGAGGCCATGGGCGCCGCGACCACGTCGGGGCGCCAGAGGCCGGCGAGCATCGTGCCCTCGTGGCCGGCGAGCGTGTCGGCGTCGAAGCTGACGACCGCGGCGGCGAGGGCGTGGCTCGTCGGAGCGGCGTCGGTCGCGACCAGATCGTCGGCCGCAGCCTGACCGTCGCCCGCGGGCCAGATGACCCAGCCCGGTGGGGTCGAGCACCGGACGGAACTGATCAGGGCGCTGCTCACAGGCCGAGCCTCTCTCTCGCGGGCTCCGTTGGTGGTGAGGTGAGCCCGGTGGTGAACTGCCCGGCACCGTAGGCGTTGCTCGCCACGTCGATCCGATGGATCCAGACCACCTGCTGCTCGAGGCGGGACGTCTTGGCGAGCAGCGGGTTCAGCAGCTCGGGTCCCTTGCGGTGCGTGACCACCTCAGCGACGTCCTCGACAAGGACGCGGTTGGTGACGGCCTCGCCGTGCCCGGCCATCGCGAGGAGGCCGCGCGGTCCGTAGGTGACGCGGGACAGTGCCTCCCTGAAGGCTGACGCGTAGGTGTCGGGCGCTGCGCGCCAGCCGTTCTCGAACAGGCCACGGATCGTGAGCTCACCGGAGGGGAGCCGACCCCTCGTCGCGGCGTTCACGGCTGCCGCGGTGCTGCTCACGGCGTCAGTACCCGAGCGAGCGGTGAGACCGCGGAGGGCCGTCATCGTCTCAGGCATCTCGCGAGCGAGGCCCTTGAGTGCACCGGCCACCCCGCGGCTCCAGCCGAAAGAGACCATGCCGAGCGCGTCGATACCGAAGTCCGTCCACCCCTTCTCGTCGTTGTACGCCAGCAGGAAGTTGGCCACGAGCGAGGCTGCGCCCGCGACGGTCGCGATCACGCCGAGCGCCGGTCCGACGATCGGGACCCAGCAGAGCACGAGTGCTGCGGTGCCGGCGATCGTGGCAACCGTGCCGGCGACGTTCGAGACCTGGGTCGCGACGTCTAGGCCCCAGTCCTCCCACCAGCCGTCGTCGAGTCCGTCGCTGGCGCGTGCCATCGTGATCCGGTCAATCGCGTCCTGCGCGGCGGCGTCGCGCTGTCGTTGCACGGTTTCGAGCTCGTCCCGCAGGTGTGAGAGACGGATCTCTGCGTCGTCGACGGCTTCCCGGGCAGCCTCGAGACGGCGCGTCGTCGTGCGCACGTCCGTCGCATCGGCGGTCGGGTCGTCCTCCAGGTCGCGCAGCAGGATCGCCGCGCGCAGCCTTTGCTGGGCCGCCTCGTCGAGGGACTGCTGGGTCGCACGGGCGCGGACGAGGAGCTCGTCGGCCGCCTCCTGGCCGCGGCGGAGGGCGGAGGCGTAGGTGGTGAGGGCCTCAGCCACGGCCACGTAGCGGGCGTGGGCCTTCTTGATCGACTCGGCAACTACCTCGGTGCGATGGCGTAGCTCATCGACCGCGAACGACTGGAGGGCAGGATCGCGCTGGAGGACTTTCACGTCCTCG
>JBQGDU010000057.1:0-7457 GCA_052039245.1 Aeromicrobium sp.
GCCTGGTCCACCGCCTCGGCCGAGCCGCCCGTCGCCGTCGACGGACCGGTCACCGACCGCGTCGGTGTGCTCGGTGACCACGAGGTCCGCGGCGTCGAGGAACGCTTCGACACCATCTACGACGACACCCAGCGTCAGATCTTCGTCGTCTACGTCGACAGCTTCGACGGCACCGACGGTGCTGAGTGGGCCGACGAGACCGCACTGGAGTCCGGCCTGGGATCGGCCGACCTCCTGCTCGCCGTCGCCACCCAGCAACGTTCCTACGGTTTGAGCGTCCCCGACGACATCAGCGACGCCGACCTGGAGAAGGTCGACCGCGACTTCGTCCTCCCCGCGCTGCGCCGCAGCGACTGGGCCGGTGCCGCCACGGCCGCGGCCGACGGGTTCACCGAGACCGAGCAGGGCGTCGACGTCCCATGGACGCCCATCGCCATCGGCGGTGCACTGCTGCTCGCCGGTGGCGGTTACGCCGTGCATCGCAGCCGCCGCCGCTACGACCACACCCACCGAGTACGTGACGAGCACGGCAACCCGGTCGATCCCGCAGAGATCCTCACCGACGCCGAGCTCGACCAGAACGCCTCCAGCGCCCTCGTGGCGATCGACGACGCACTCCGCACGTCCGAGCAGGAGCTCGGGTTCGCCGAGGCACAGTTCGGCAGCGAGGCCACCCAGCGCTTCCGAGCCGTGCTCGACGAGGGGCGCGGCAAGGTCCGCGAGGCGTTCACCCTGCGTCAGCAGCTCGACGACGCCGAGCCGGAGTCCGACGCCCAGCGTCGCACCATGGCCTCACGCATCATCGCCATCTGCGAGGAAGTCGATGCCGCGCTCGACGCCCAGGTCGACGACTTCGACCGCATGCGCGACATCGAGGGCAACGCCGCCCAGGCACTCGACGACGTGGCCGCCGGCGTCGCCACCGCGCATGCCGAGCTCCCCGCGGCAGCCGAACGCCTCGAACGCCTACGGTCCACCCACGACGCCGCCGTGATCGCCCCGGTGCTCGAGAACGTCACCGACGCCGAGACGTTGCTGGGAGCAGCGCACGAGGCCGTCGGGAACGCACGCGGCGACCTGGCCTCCGACACGGGCGCCGCCGCCGTCGACATCCGCGCCGCCGAGTCGGCAGTCGCCCAGGCGAAGGCCCTGCTCGTGGCCGTCGCCGACCTGGAGTCCGCACTGCACCAGGGGCGGGACGCCGCCGACGAGCTGGCCGGTCGCGTCGGTGCCCGCGTCGAGGCGGTCACCGCCTTCGTCGACGCCCACCGTGCCGCTGTCGGCAGCGACGCCCGCACCCGGCTCTCCGAGGCGGGCCGCCTCGTCACCTCCGCTCGCGGGGAGCTCGCCACCGATCCGCAGGGTGCCCACACCGCGCTGGAGCGTGCCGAGACCCTCGTGGCCGAGGCACAGCAGACCGCCGACGCCGACGTCGCCCGCTGGCGGGCGGACGCCGAGCGCGCCGACCAGCGACGCGAACGCGACCGACGCGGCGCCACCTCGGGCACGAGCTCCCTCCTCCTTGGCGGCATCCTGCTGAACGATCGCTCCGCCCGCTCCTCCGGCGCCAGCAGGCGACGCAGCACGAACCGACGCACCACCAGCAGCTTCGGCGGCAGCAGCAAGCGCACCCGCCGGTCCAGCTCCAGCACCCGCCGGTCCGGCGGTTCCACCCGACGCCGCCGCGGCGGTAGGTTCTGACCCACACCACCAGGAGAACGCCATGGCACAGAAGCAGTCCATCCTCGGCCGCATCGCCCAGCTGACGCGCGCCAACGTCAATGCGTTGATCGACCGCGCCGAGGACCCCGAGAAGATGCTCGACCAGCTCGTGCGGGACTACACCGACAGCATCCGCGAGGCCGAGGAGGCCGTCGCCCAGACGATCGGCAACCTCCGCCTTGCCGAGGCCGACCACGCCGAGGACGTCGCTGCCGCCAAGGAGTGGGGTGCCAAGGCCATCGCCGCCTCGCAGAAGGCCGACGCGATGCGCACCGCCGGCCAGGGCTCCGAGGCTGACAAGTTCGACCAGCTCGCCAAGGTGGCCCTCGGCAAGCAGATCGGTTCCGAGAACGAGGCCAAGGCCGCAGCGCCCTCCATCGCCAGCCAGAACGAGCAGGTGGAGAAGCTGAAGACCGGGCTCGTGCAGATGCGCTCGCAGCTGGAGCAGCTCCACACCAAGCGCGACCAGCTCGTCGCGCGGCAGAAGACCGCCGAGGCGCAGGGCAAGGTCCAGGACGCGGTCAAGTCCATCAACGTGCTCGACCCGACGAGCGAGCTGTCGCGCTTCGAGGAGAAGGTCCGGCGCGAGGAGGCACGGGTGGCCGGCCACGCGGAGCTCGCCGCCAACAGCCTGGACGCCCAGTTCGAGGAGCTCGAGGCCGACTCCACACAGCTGGAGATCGAGGCCCGGCTCGCCGAGCTCAAGGGCCAGCTCGGTTCCGGCACCAGCGAGCCGTCCCCGCTCGAGAGCGGCGTCGAGCAGCCCCAGGCCGACGAGCAGAGCTGACCGACCGAGCGTGAGGAGAGGCCGAGATCCTCTCCGAACCGCCCCAGACCTGCAAGGATGACGCCATGAAGCTCAACGAGTCCTACTCCTACGGCGACGCCGACACCGAGTCCGTCTACTCCCTCATCGCGAACGAGGAGTTCCGCGTCGAGTCGGCCGAGGACGCCGGTGGCACCGACGTCGACGTCTCCGTCGAGGAGTCCGCCGGCGGTCACACGATCACGATCGTCCGGACGCAGGAGGCCGAGATGCCCGACTTCGTCAAGAAGCTCACGGGCGACACGGTCAAGGTCAAGCAGACCGAGAAGTGGGGCGCGGCCGACGGCGACGGCACCCGCCGGGCCGACGTCAAGGTCAGCATCATCGGTCAGCCGGCCGAGATGGTGGGCACCGCCGTGCTGTCGTCCTCTGGCGGAGGCACGGAGTTCGAGGTCAACGGCGACGTGAAGGTCAGCATCCCGTTCATCGGCAAGAAGATCGAGCCCGAGGTGGCCAAGGCGATCAAGGCCTCCCTCAAGCACGAGGTCGAGCTCGGCAAGACCCGCCTCTGAGGCGCAGCGCCTCGGCCCTGGATCAGGGACGGTCGAGCAGGGCGACGACCTCGTCGATCTCCTGCGTGGCGTACCAGGCCAGCTCTCCGCTGCCGTCGGCGTCGACGTGCAGCGCCTCGACGACGTCGAGGAGAAGGTCGGCGTCGTCGGGCAACTCGGCCACGACGACGACCGGCCCGGTCTCGGCGGCGGCCAGCATCGCCTCGTGCTCGTGCGCCTCGTCCTCGCTCTCGGCGACGATGCGCTCGCCCGGCAGGGGCTTGCCGTCCCGGAGCTCCAGCAGCGCAGCGGCGTCGGCGGCGACCCAGACCCTCATGACGTCAGCCTCTCACGAGCGTTGAGGGCGCTTGCGGCCCCGCGGCGCGCGGCCGCGTCGGGTGCCGACCGTCTCCGCCAGCTCATCGAGCGACTCCTCGATGCACTGCGCGAGGACGTCGAGGTCCGGCACCGCGTCACGATCTGCGACCATGCCGTAGAACACTCGCCCGTGGTACGACGTGACGCCGACGGACAGCGCCCGGTGGTGCGACAACGGCAGGCACGGATACACCTCACCCACCTGCTCGCCCGCCATGTAGACCGGGTCCTGAGGGCCCGGCACGTTCGTGATGACGAGGTGGTGCCCGCGCCCGCTCTCCGACGACGCCACGCGGGCCCCGACGGCGTGGAAGGTGGAGGTGGCGAAGCCCGGCAGGGACGCGAGCTGGTTGGCCGCGACGGCCGACCCCGTCTCACGATGGTCCTTGAGCGCGTACGAGACCTGGTGCAGCCGCACGACCGGGTTCGACTCGCCCACGGGCAGTGACAGCAGGTGACCTCGGACCTTGGAGCCCAGCGACGTGGGAAGACCGTCCTCGGAGACGACCGACATCGGCACCATGGCCCGGAAGCTCGTCTTGGCCGTGACCGGCTCCGCCCGCGTGAGCATCCACCCACGGATGCCACCCGCGATGACGGCGAGGATCACGTCGTTCACGGTGCCGCCGTGCTCGCCGCGGATACGACGGTAGGCCTCCAGGTCCGTGTCGAGCGTCGTGAAGCGACGGTGCCGCGAGAGCTCGGTCGTCAGGACGCCGCGTGGCGGATCGCCGGCACCGACGAGCGGCAGCCGCCGCGCGAACCGTCCGAGGTTGTGCTCGGTGATCTGGACGGCCTCACCGGGATGACGCACGTTGCGCTCGATGCCCGCACGCACCAGGTCGAGTCCGCGCACCGGCGGCCGGGGCGCCCACTCCTCGTGCGGGATGTCGCGGACGCGGTCCGTCTCCTCCAGCAGCACCTGCGCGAGGTCGATCGTCTCGGACCCGTCGACGAGGGCCTGGTGCGCCTTGAACAGCAGTGCGACCCGGCCACCCTCCAAGCCCTCGATGAGGTACAGCTCCCACAGCGGGCGGTCGAGGTCGAGACGCCGGGCCACGAGACGCCCGACGAGCTCGTGCAGCGCCTCGCGCGTGCCCGGACGCGGGAGCGCGGAACGACGCACGTGCCGAGAGATGTCGAAGTCCTCGTCGTCCACCCAGATCGGGGTGCTCAGCGCGCCCGGCACCCTCCGGGGGATCTGGCGGTAGCGAGGGACGATGTCGAGACGTTCGCTGATGACCTCGACCAGACGATCGTGGTCGAGCGGGGTCTCCCCCGGCTCCAGGATCGCCAGGGACGCGATCTGTCGTGGCGTCGTCGGCGTGTCCCGGTTCAGGAACATCGCGTCCAGTGGGCTGAGGCGTTGCATCGGTCTCCTCGCTGATCCGCCCTGAACCTACCACCGGGTAGCCGGTTCAGGGACGCGACGCCGCCACTCGCGCCGTGACGTCCGTCGCGGGGCCCGTCATGGTGTCGACGAGGCGGCCCACCTCCGTCACGAAGCCGGAGTCCGGGGCGACCAGGTGCACCAGCTCCCCCGCCATGCAGGCATGGTCGAGCGACGCGACGTCCTGCGGCAGCAACGCCACCGGCTCGGCATCGCCCAGACGTCGGACGGTGGCGGCGAGCTCGCGAGAGTCCCAGCCGAGCGTGGCCCGTACCTGGTTGAGCACGACGGTGGGTTCCTGCACCACGACCGAGCGCAGCTCGTGCAGGGCCCGCACCAGGCGCGCGAGCCCGACCGGGTCGGCGCGACCGACCGCGAGCACCGTGTCGGAGGACTCGAGCAGCTGCCGCGTGGCCTGGTGGCGCCCCGGTCCACCTCCGGCGCTCTCCTCCAGGCAGAACCCGCAGTCCACCACGACGTGCTGGTAGCGACGGGTGAGCGCCGCCATCACCCGGTCCAGCGCCGCGGGGCGCATCGTCGGCCACATGTCCGCACGAGGCAGTCCGGTGAGCAGGTCGAGGCCGTCAGCGATGTTCACGACGTGGCGTCCGACGTCGACGGTGCCACCACGATTGGCGTCACGACACGCTGCCACCAACCCGGAGACGTCATCGAGCAGTGCCACCTGCTGTGCCTGGGAGCCGCCGTACACGTCGGCGTCGACGAGCACCACCGACTCCCCGCGTCCCGCCAGCTCCGCAGCCACTGCGAGGGCGAGCGTGCTGCGCCCCGGTGCGCCGCTCGGACCCCAGACCGCGACCGTCCGACCGGAGATCTCCGACGTCTTTCCGTCGGCCGGCGGTGACACGGACTCCGACCGGCTCCGTCCACTGGCCGCGACGGCTGCCTCGACGTCCCCGGGACCGACGACGATCGGGATGCCGAGATCCTGCGCCCGCTCGTGCGAGCCCACCGCCAGCACCCGCACCCCACGCCGCAGGAGCGTGGTCACGGCGTCGACGTCCAGACCCGGCAGAGCGACGTCGACGACCGCGACGTCTGCGGACGTCCCCGCCACCGCGAGCAGCTCCGCGACGTCCATGCAGCGGCGAGCGAGCACGAGGAGTGCGGCCTCCTCGACCTCTCGTACCACGGCGGTCTCCCACGCCGCTCCGCCGGCCGCGAGAGCCACGCTCCACGAGGGCGGGTCGGAGGGCACCGTCATGCTCTGCGCACCAAGGTGACGTGACCCGCGGAGAGCCGGCCCATGACGTCGCCGTCCAGCTCGACGTCGCCGACGTCGATGACCACGGTGCGCGCCTGGGCACCGCCCTCGGCCTGGGAGCCGGCCCCGGTGGAGACCACGGTCACCGCGTCGAGGACCCGTTCCGCCGTCAGGCTCGGGTCGTCACCCGGTGCCGGACCGACCCAGACGTCGACCGACTCGCCACGGTCGAGATCGTCAGGGGCTGCGCCGGAGGCGACCGCGAGCGGCAGCTCGGTCCCGACCAGCTCTGCCGCCGGGATCAGGAGATCCTCCGAGAGAAGCAGGCCGGATCCGGCGTCCCGTGCCCAGCGCAGCTCCTCCAGGCTCGCAGGCAGCTCCGCATCGGTGCGCATCGCACCCGTCGCCGCGGCATCGTCGAGCAGGGCCCGGCTCTCGACGAGCTGCTCGCGCGTCACGGGCTCCCCGGCGACGACGTCCTCGCCGAGCGCCCAGTATCCGACCCGGTCGTCGCTCGCGCCGACCGCCCACGACCCGAGCACTGCCGCACCCAGCACCAGCAGCACCCCGAGCAGCAGCCGTGGGTCGGACCAGGTCCGGTGCCGCAGTCGATTCGTCCGTCCTCGCTCACGAGGCCCCCGCCACGTCGTCATGGGAAGTTTGTACTCAGTGCATCGCGATTCGTCTACCCTGCGTCCACTTCTCCACAGTGCGGCTCGGCGTGACGCCACGTCCTGTCGCGGGACGTGTGAGACTGGTGCCATGCCTGCCGAGCCGCGCTTCCTCACGCTCGCCGACGTCGCCGAGGTCCTCAACGTCACGGTCCGTCAGGTCTATGCGATCGTCCGCAGCGGGGAGCTCCGAGGGATCCAGATCGGCGGACGCGGGCAGTGGCGCGTCGAGCACGACCAGCTCGAGGACTACATCCAACGGCAGTACGCCCGCACCGAACAGACCCTGTCCGAGGCGGACGACGACGTCAACGCCTGAAGGCCGCCGCTGACAGAGTGGTCAGCGGCACGACGGTCGCCCGCCCCGACCGGGGGACGATGCGCACGAAGTCCGACCCGACGACGTCCACGACACCTTCTCGAACCGCTCCGTCACCGAGGGTGAAGAGCCCCTCCTCGCCGTCCGCCCGGGCACGCCGCAGCACCTGGCGCCACCCCATCCTGCGGGCGACGGCTCCGGCCTGGTCCGCCCGCCGCTCGGCAGAGAGCACGCCGAGGACGGCGTCCGTCGCGACGACGTGGTCCATCCGGGGTGTCACGAGATGCACCAGGGCGTCGTTCACCACCTGGACGGCACCACTCACCCGCCCGACGCCCCGCACCTCCAGCTCCACGGCGCCGCCGAGCAGGGACCGCCACGACGTCTCGGCCCACTCCTCGTCGCGCAGGTCCGCGACGAGCGCGTCCCGCTCCG
>JBQGDU010000058.1:0-1685 GCA_052039245.1 Aeromicrobium sp.
TACCCGTACCGACTCGGTGGCGACACCGCGGCGGGGTACCGCTCGGAGCGGATCCGAGAGCTGCTGGAGGGTCGCGACGACCTCGACGTGGGCGACGTGCAGCGGATGCAGTCCGACACCTACAACGGCAACGCCGAGCGCCTCGTGCCGTTCCTGCTCGACATCGAGCTCGAGGACACCTTCGCCCGACAGGGCCAGGACACGCTGCGCGACTGGGACTTCACCCAGCCGCCGGAGTCCTCCGCGGCAGCGTTCTTCAACTCCACGTGGAAGCACCTGCTGCAGATCACCTTCCACGACGAGCTGCCGCCGGAGCAGTGGCCGGACGGCGGCGAACGCTGGTTCAACGTCGTCGACCGCATCATCGAGGAGCCGGAGAGCCCCTGGTGGGACGACCGACGCACCCCGGGCGTCGTCGAGGACCGCGACGTCGTGCTGGCGGAGGCGATGCGTCGGGCGCGCGACGAGCTCACCCGCAGGCAGGGACGCGACCCCGAGACGTGGGAGTGGGGGCGCCTGCACACGCTCGACCTCGTGACCCCGACGCGCGGCGAGTCCGGGAGCGGGGTCGTCGAGTCGCTGTTCAACCGTGGGACCTGGGAGCTCGGCGGCGGCACCGGCATCGTCGACGCCACCAGCTGGGACGCCCGCGAGGGCTTCGAGGTGCTGAACGTGCCCTCGATGCGGATGGTGGTCGACCTCGACGACCTCGACCGGTCCCGGTGGATCAACCTCACCGGCGTCTCGGGCCACCCGTTCCACCCGAACTACGTGGACCAGACCGAGCTGTGGGCACGGGGCGAGACGCTGCCCTGGGCCTTCAGTCCGGAGGCCGTCGAGCAGGCGACCCAGAAGCGACTCGTCCTGAGGTCTCGCGGCTGACGGACGCGCAGCGGGCGAGGTGGGGGCACCAGGCGTCTCGCTGAGACCGAGTCGGGCATGGCGTGTCCGGGCCGTTCCCGCGCCGACGAGCCGGCCGGAGCCTCACCCCGTCGGGACGCGGAACACCCCGGTCTCGGTGACGACCATCTGCACGGCCACGTCATGATCCTCCGCCGGCACCTGCGGCACCAGCTCGTCGGCGTGCACGACGCCGACCAGGGGCACGGCGACGCCGGCGAGCGCACGGTCGTAGTATCCCGCCCCGCGGCCGAGCCGACGGCCGGCGTGGTCCACGGCGAGGGCGGGCACGAGCACGACGTCGACCGAGCCGAGCGCGTCCGCACCCAGTCGCGGGCCGGTGGGCTCCTCCACCCCGAGGGAGCTGCGACGTGTCGGGGCGTCCGGCTCGTGGAGGACCCAGTCGAGACCCTCGCCGTCGACCACCGGCACGAGCACCTCCACGCGACGCTCGTGCAGCGCGGCGATCAAGGGGCCGGTACCCGGCTCCCCGGGCATCGAGGAGTAGGCGGCGACTCGTCGTGCACCTGCGACCCCGCGCTCGGCGAGCCGGTGCAGGGCGATGGCCTCGGCCGCCGTGGCCCGCTGCTCCTGCGACCTCGTCCGTCGGACGGGGAGCAGCCGCTCCCGGAGCTCGATCTTGGCGGCGACCGCGTCGAGGGGTGGCCGGGTCGTCATGTCGTTACCCTAGGCCCGATGAACCCACTGGAGCAGGCTCAGCAGAAGATGCGCGAGGCCGGGGTGGCCCAGGCGGCGATCGACGTCTTCACCGACTTCCACGGACA